>JAERRQ010000346.1 GCA_016735355.1 Desulfobacterales bacterium
TGAACTTCACAATCGTCATGTCTTTTAACAACATTGCCCCAACCTGTTTCTCGAAGCGCAATACACGCCCTTGCTGCAGAAGTACGCCAAACGCTATTCCCGTAATCGATCCAAGAATTAGCTCGCTCATTTCATTACCCCCCTGCCTGACTTGTAAACGATATGTGCGATGACAATGCCTGCCCCAAAGAAACCCGCCATGGCAAGAAACCCACTGATGGATAACTGCATCAATCCGCTCAGTCCGTGTCCACTCGGACAACCGCCCGCCAACCGCGCCCCGAACATAGCTACGACACCGCCCAGGAATGCACCGATAGCCCGTACAACCACATTGTCGCCAAACCTGTCAGACCAAATAGGAGGAACGCTTTCCACCTTGAAACTCTTGTCGATTATCGATGCAGCAAAAGCGCCGATAAGAATCCCTACAACGAACATGAATTGCCAATCGATCTTCACTTTTTTCGATTGATAGTAGGGGTTGTTCTCAACGTGGTCCTTGGCCACAGTTTTTTCGATCAGTCCGGCTGACCGAACGAATGTAGTTGATGCCCCTAGATACTTCGGTTTTCCGAGCGTTTTTGTGGACACAAGGACTGATGCGGTGGCTAACAGTCCGACAAGGGCGCCGGTCACATACGGTCTCCACGATTTCGGTGCTATCATGCTTTTTCCTCCTTATATAATTCGCACTACCAACATAACAACCGGATAAAATTGTGGTTCGCTTCGTTCTCACAATCTTGTTCGTTAGGTTTTTTCAATCTAAAGGAGTCAGGTAACTATATACAAGAGAGTTCTCACACTCCTGTAGTTTATTGATGAAGTCTTGATGAAGTCTGTTAAAATTAATTAATATATCATCATAATGTTGTGTGGTTTCAATACGTTGTTTGGAAATTCCAATAATTTTTTGTGCCTCATCATGAATGCTTAGGTGCAGTTTTTCTAATTTTTTTACAGATTGGTCAGAAAGACTTTCTGTCAGAAATATTTTACCCTTTTTATAAAACCATTCTCCAAACATACATTGGTGAGGGGATGGTATTGGTGGAGGGAAAGATGTATAGCTTATTTTTTGTAATCTTGACATAACATAGTAAACAAAATCTCTATACCATAAAATATGATCTACATAGATCATGTGAAGTTTACCGGCTGTACTCCCTGGATAACGAATATCTCTTTTGAGAAAGTCTATAAATTCATTAAGTGGTAACGGTTTACTTATCAAATAGCCTTGTATTATAGTACATCCCATATACAGTAACAGGTCATATTGCTGCTTATTATCTACTCCTTCCGCAACAATATCGATTTTTAACAAGTGCGCCATCCTGATAGCTGTTTTAGTGATGAATTTTTTTTTATTGTCGCTTGTTATACCATTTATAAGATTATAATCTAATTTAAGAGTCGAAAATGGGTAATTTGACAAAATGTTTAGTGACGAATAACCTGTCCCAAAATCATCCATAGCAACCCCAACACCAATATCAACGATTCTATTCAGATTGTCCTTAACTGATGGTTTCGACTTGATTAGTTTTGATTCTGTTATTTCTAATTCCAGGCTGCTTGGAGTTAACCTTTTTTCTTTAAGCGCATCAATAATTTTTTCCGACAGCTTGTCAGTCTCCAAGTCATCCGCAGTAACATTAAATGAAACACACAAGGGTTTTATTTCGTGAATAAGCTTAATACTACGTTCTAATTTTTTGAATAACTGTAGTGTTATTTCTTTGATTAGACCACTTTCTTCAGCAAGAGGAATAAAAGCACCCGGGGGTATGACTTTTCCATCCGGTTTTATCCATCTAACAAGAGCCTCTGCACCAACAATGTCACCTGTGATTGCTGATACTTTTGGCTGATAAAAATAGTCAAGCTCGTTTTTTTCTAGTGCTTTTTTGATATCTTTTTTTGCTATCATGCGCCTGACCCATTACCTAGTGTAACTCTTAAGGTGGAGACCGTGCGGATTATCAGCCCCACACCCAAAACAATCACGACCCGAGGTTTTTCCCGGAATAATGTCCTGCATCGGTTTTTTGAAGCTTATCATAATATATTTCCTTGTATAAGGGGCTTGAAGTATGAGGTGGGTCCGCATAAAGTCTATGAGTTTGATAATTAAGTGTCAATAAATATAAGCCCACACCAAACCAATCAAAAAAAAACGCACAAGACACCTTGGTCATTAGTTGAAGAAATGAGTTTTCCATGAAAAGGAGAGACCAGCTCCCTGTAAACGCTACCGTTCTACTTCATACTCCTTTAAAAACTGTTCGAAAAAATTTTCCATAAACCGGTGTCGGGCTATGGCAATTCTCATCCCTGTTTGTGTCAGCATTCTATCTTTAATTTTGCATAATTTTACTTTAAACTCCCTGTATCCGGTATCGTCAATTGAATATGGTTTTACATCCTCAACCGCAATATCCGGATTGTGCAGTCTGGCGCCTAGTTCCCCGGCAAACAGAAATACCCTGGCTACGCCTACTGCTCCGATGGCGTCGAGTTTGTCCGCATCGAACAACACCCTGGCTTCCACTGTAGCCGGCGCAATGGTTCCCCTGAAACGGTGTGATTTAATTGAATGGATTATATTTTTTTTGCGTTCATCTGCAATAGGCAGAATATTGATAATCGGCTGAGCCATGGCAGCTCCTTTTTCCGCATGGCATACCGCGCCATTAGAGGAATCCTGCAGGGATCTTCCGATATCGTGGAGATAAGCGGCGCTTAAAAGCACGTCCATGTCCGCCCCCTCGACCTCCCCGATACGTTTGCATAAACCTGCAACGCGCAGGGTATGATCCCAGTCGTGGCTGCCCTTTGCGTCCTGAAATTTTTTTTTGGCTGCGCGTATTATACTATCCAGCATCTGTAATTTATCCGTGCCTCTGTTAATTGCGACGCGCGTGGGTATTATTGTGTTCCCTCACGGAAGGCTTTTTTGATCTCCTCGTCCAGCTCCTCGTTGCCGTTTTTTGCCTTGAACTCCTGCCACTTGGCGCTATCCTGCTGATAGCCGGAAATCACCTGCCGTCTGACGCTCTCCTTGACCCCTGTCTTTTCCAGTAGCGCCAGCACATAAAGATCGGAACTGGGGGATATCCACATGTCTTTTTC
>JAERRQ010000390.1 GCA_016735355.1 Desulfobacterales bacterium
TCCCATAATCAGGAAAAGAGGAAAATAATCAGCGGCAAGGGAAATATAGTTTACCTGGGGTATGAAGATACGTCTTAAAAAAAGGAAAACAACCGCTGCCAGAAGAACTATACCGGAGATCATTATTGCCGGTAAACCGATCTGTATCAAGGTATCCACAAATTCCAGACGCAGGAATCCGTCAAAAAATTCAATGAGTTTAACGCAGCCCGGGACAGGGTCAAGGAAAAATCTTAGATGCCTTACAATAACAACCAGGAAGGAATAATGAAATGCCAGAGCTGCAACCCACAGCCATATTTCCCAGGAATAGGTCAGTTTTGATCCGTTATAAAGTTCATTTTTGGTATTCCTGAATAATGAACGAAAGCAGCAGATTTCAAAAAACATTCGCAGAATAACACCCAGGGTAGAACTCGGGTTGTCTATTTTATTCTGTTTTATCCAGGGAAGCGATTTCTGCTGACCGCATGTTGTTGGAATGCGGAAAGGGACAGAGGATTTCGCCCAGCCCAAAATACGCCGTATAAATCCAACAATAAAGATTATTGCGGCCAGATAGGGTATTACGATTCCGAAAAATATCGCTAACCCGCCGGCCTCGGCGCCCACATATGCAAGCAGCATTAAGATGACAACTGCAATGAGGGGGAACAAGTATTTACCGTTCATTTAACAACACCTCGCTTTCTGCGCTTCAAAGTATCAAGATTTTTTAATGTCCTCAGTACCTGTTAGAACATGCCGGGATAATTTAATATTATAAAAAAATTTTGTACCTTAAAGCCTGATTAATAATTATACTTGATTAGTAATGATATTAAACCCGGCTTGCTCTGTATTATCTTTGACCAATCCAGCCCTTTCAAATGCGCTGAATGTTCTTTTTTTCATTTCCGTAGCTTTAATCTCATACAGTTTTGTTACACATTCCATGTAGATATCAAAGCCTAACCGAATGAGTTGATCAATTTTTGTTTCTAATATGAACCAATCATCCATGCTTTGTTTATCTTTAACAATTTCTTTTCCTAAAACTTCTTTTATAATTGTTTTCAAGGAGAATAAAAAATTTGTCGCCTGGGAGGGTGTAAAACTTTGAATCGCTCTGATCCGCAGAACCGGGTCAAGAAGTGACTTTGCCGAATCCGGTTCTGCTCCTTTGAGCAGAACTTCAAACAAAGCGGCTAAACCGGTTGAAATGGTATTCCCGACAGGGTTCGAAAACGGATCATTTTGTGCTTTAAGAAATCGAGCGGTTTCGGCTGGATATGAGTTTTTGACAATTTGAATCCACTTGTCGACAATTGTAGCTTTGTGCTGCTCCAAAAGATTAGTTAACATAATTTTATCAGCAACTCCTTAATCTATCAATTGTTTAAAATCTATATACCATAGAGATGGAAGGGGTAAGAAAATAAATATTGCACCATAAATTTAATTTAGTTTTTATATGCAATAAGCAAAATTATGTCAAGGAGAAATGAAAACCGGCAGCGTTTTTCAGAACGTCCCTCCATGTATAAATTGCTTGACATTTATCGATTTTTTTGTTTGAAAATAAAATATTGTATCGGTACTGACTGTTTCCGGATAGAGAATAACTTAAGGAACGGGGAAGCTGTGGTAACTAATGACAAGTGTTGTACGATCGTACCCTACTTCAAGATTCAGAATGGCAAACTTGAGGCTTTTAAGGATCTGTGTGAAAAGTTTATTGAAAAAACATGTAAGGAACCTAAATGCCTTTATTACGGATTTAGTTTTGACGGCAATCAGGCTCATTGCCGCGAAGGCTATGAAGATGCTGAAGGACTGCTGGCTCATCTCGAAAATGTGGGCTCTCTGCTGGAAGAAGCTCTTAAAATTGCCGACATTACCCGTATAGAAATTCACAGCACTGAAGAAGAACTGGCCAAGCTCCGTGAACCCTTGGCTGACTTGAAGCCGCAGTTTTTTACAATGATGGAGTATGGGTTCCGCCGTTAGGGGCAGCTTAAAATTAAATTAGCATAATTGGCGTTCCGGTTTTACTCCATGGTTGTCGTACCGGCAATAGTTAGCGCGTCTCGTTTTTGTTTAAAACCAAAAAAAATAGCTTCCCACCTTGCTGCATATGGCCTGCTGCAATTTCCGCATATGTCCCGTTCCCCCAAAACATATCAATTCGCGCCGGTCCTTTTATCGCTCCCCCGGTATCATGATTGAAAACAAACCGTTTGCAATCCGTCCAGGCATGAATTTTACTTGAATCATCGATTAATGGTTTTTCGGTTTCAATAAAGGCCATAGCTCCCAAAGGAAATATGCTCCGGTCTAATGCGATAGACCTGCCCGGAACCAGTTTAACGCCCAGGAAGCCGATGGGAGCAATTTTTTCAGTTTTAAAAAATATATAACTAGGGTTATAGGTTAAAATCTCATCGAGTTCTTCCGGGTGCTGATGCAGATATTCCCGGATTTTCTGCATAGACATTTCAGATTTATGAATTTTACCTTTTTTTATAAGTAATCTGCCTATGCTCCTATAAGGTCTGCCGTTAGTGGTATGGTAATGCACATTAATTATATCTCCGCTATCAAGATGAATTTTTCCTGAACCTTGAATATGCAGAAAAAAAAGATCGACTCGATCATTCACCCAGGCTATAATTTTTGCCCTTTTTCCCATCATATTTCCCGCATTTATTTTCTTACGGTCATAATAAGGCAATACAGTGTCATCCGCAAACCTGCCTACAATCTTTTTTCCTCTAAATTGAGAAGAAAAGAGGGAGAGGTTAATTGTTACAAGATCATCGGGCCTGGAGTAGACTGGGAATATATATTCCTTGCTCTTCTTAAGGCTTCCTTTCAAAACCGGTTCATAGTAGCCGGTAACCAGAATTTTTCCTTCTGCTACAGATCCTGCGGATTTATAAACGGAATAATGCCGCTTAATAAAATCTCTGAGTTTATTTTCAGATGGTTTTGTTTTTATAAATGAAAGGAAATGTTGAAAAGATCTGATCATATGAGCGGCGCTGAACTTTTCGTTTCCTAATCTAAATTTTCTGTCCGGAGGTATTTTTTTGAGATATGACAGACTCTGTTCAATTCCGCTTTCCAAACCAGCATAATCCAGATCATCAGTAAAATCAGGGTAGTTTGATAAGGAAAGCTTTTGCAGGAGAGGTTTTCTTGAAATATCCTTTTCCCTGTCCACGGACCTGCATCCTGCAATAATCCCTAAAATAACCAGGGAGACAATAATGATAAACCCGAAAAAAATTGTTGCTTTTAATAATTTTTTTTGTTTTTTACTGAATAACATTTTTTTCCTGTTTCTCCGATAGTCCGGACAGGCATTCCGCCTGCCGCACAGCCATTTGTATTGCCGCTATAAGGCTCCCCGGGTCTGCCTTGCCCGTTCCGGCTATGTCGTACGCAGTGCCGTGATCAACAGATGTTCTTATAATGGGAAGACCGAGGGTCGTATTAACTCCGTCGCTAAAATGCATAAGTTTAAATGGAATAAGTCCTTGATCATGATACATGCATACGACTGCATCATAATTACCTTTTACTGCATGATAAAAAATTGTATCCGGCGGAAAAGGCCCTGCAGCATTGAAACCCTCATTTAAAGCCGCTTCAACGGCCGGCAGGATAATATTTTTTTCCTCATCACCAAACATTCCCCCTTCTCCGGCATGGGGATTTAAGCCGGCGACTGCTATACGGGGATTGTCGATTCCAAAATTCTGCTGCAGCGATTCCCACGTTATTCTAATGGTTTTGAGTATCTTCTCAGGTGATAAAATTAACGGGACACTTTTCAGGGGAGTATGAATAGTTACAAGTACAACACGCAGCCTGTCACCAGCAAGCATCATAGCATAATCTGCGGAATTGGTCCGTTCGGCCAGAAGTTCCGTATGTCCGTGAAACTTTGACCCCGATAGCTGCATTGCCGTTTTGTTTACAGGACAGGTTACAATTGCAGATATCCTCTTTTGTTTAGCAATGTCTATAGCTTCATTAATATATAATATCAAAGCCCGGCCTGTTTCTGCAGAGGGCATCCCTAAATCTATTTTTGCAGGATCAAGTCCGGATAAATTTATAACATCGATTGTCCCGCATTTAAATAGCCCGGCATCAGGTTCCTCAATAACAGAAATATCCAGATTACTATTTGTAAATTCTTTTGCGGCATGAAGGATTTTTGCATCACCAAATACAACCGGCCTACAAATTTCATAAATCGAAGGCTTGCATAATGATAAATGGATGATCTCAGGTCCGATGCCTGCAGGATCTCCCATTGTAATACCTATTATAGGATGTTGTTTATTCATTTATAATGTTCTCAAATTACGAACCTTTTTTGAGGGATAGAGGTTCTGATTTAAGCCGATTGAAGTTTTACTTTTTGTGGTATAGCGTAGAACTTATAATTATAGAGCCAACCCCCCAGCTACGCTGGGGAGAATGGCAAAAGCTATG
>JAERRQ010000017.1 GCA_016735355.1 Desulfobacterales bacterium
TATACGCCCCGTTCCCTGCCCGGCCAGATGAATTTGTGCAGTTGTAGGTGAAGCCTGACCTGCAGATTGTCCTGTAGTATCCAGACGGCGAGTTTTTCTATCGGTAGTAAAGCGGTAACAGGTGAGAATAGAATATTTCCTTTTGGAAAATCGGTTTTTATTAATTTGGTAATTTTTTTGGCATAATCATAATCATTGCGATTTGTTATTACAAATTTTACCTGATCGTTACATGTAAGTCTTTTCAGATTTATCATGTTATTTTTGTCTGATTCACCGCTGGCAGGGCATTTTATATCGACAATTTTTATACACCGGTCATCCACAATCTTGATATCGATGCTTCCGTTTGTCTCCAACAATACTTTATAACCTTTTTCCAGAAGGGTATATATTAATCTGGGGGTTTCATACTGCAGCAACGGCTCCCCGCCGGTTATTTCCACAAGGCCGCATTTATAAGATGAGACACGTTTAACTATCTCATCCGTGTCGATTGTTTTGCCTTCCTGCCATGCGTATTTTGTATCACAGTATGAACATTTTAAATTGCAGCCGCTAAGCCGTACAAAAACAGTTGCCAGGCCACTGAATAAAGATTCCCCTTGAATGCTGAAAAAAATTTCATTGACTAAAAGGGTCATAATCTGTTTTTGTAGGAGTTGATGGTTAATAAAATATAAAATCTATAAAATTTAATTTTATATCAGCAGACTTTTTTTTAGTAAACTGAAATATGCGTATAGCGACTACACACAAAAATACTGATTTTGATGCACTTGCTTCTCTGATTGCGGCAACTATTATCTATCCTGATGCAATTCCGGTACTCCCTAAAAATGTAAACCCGAATGTAAAAAGATTTATATCCATTCATAAGGACCTTTTCAGGATATGTGCTCCCGACGAAATTGATTTGGAGAAGGTGGACAGCCTTGTTGTCGTGGATATTAATGACTGGGGCCGTCTGGAGGGCATGGAGGCGCTTGTCGATAAGGATGGTCTTGAAATTATTTTGTGGGATCATCATCAGGCGGACGGCAATATTACTCCAGGCTGGAAATGCCATGAGGAGATGGGCGCCAACATTACGTTGATGGCGCGCAGTCTTAAAAAAGAGAATAAAACTTTTTCGTTCATTCACGCGACGCTTTTCCTTGCCGGGTTGTATGAGGATACAGGTAATCTTACCTTTCCTTCCACCAGAGTGGAAGATGTCTATGCTGCTGCATATTTCCTTGAGAGTGGGGCGGATTTGAATGTTGTCTCTTCGTTCTTAAGCCCGGCATACGGCGTGAGGCAGAAAGAGATTCTGTTTGAGATGATAAAATCTGCAAAGAGGATCAAGCTTAATGGTTATAGTATATGTTTTAACAAAGTTGATATCAGCGGGCATGTGGAAGGGCTGGCCGTTGTTGTCCGGATGTGCAGGGAGTTATTAAATGTCGATGCTGCTTTCGGTATCTTTCTTAACCGGGAAAGAGGCATGTGCATTGTAATAGGCCGCAGCAATATTGACGGCATTAATGTCGGCAGTATTATGCAGAGTATTGGCGGAGGCGGACATCATGGAGCCGGTTCGGCCGTTGTCAAAACATTAAAACCCGATGCTATTGAGGAAATGATTACCGATTTGATAGAGGGTGATCAGCGGTCTTCTGTACATATAAGAGATCTTATGTCGTTTCCGGTTTTTACTTTATCTTCCGATGACAGCATGAGAAAGGCTGAGGATGCGCTCGTAGAAAAGGAATATACCGGAATTCCTGTTGTTAATGAAGGCAAGCTGGTTGGGATATTGTCGCGCCGTGATTTTAAGAAACTCAGGAAAGATTCACAGCTGGATGCGCCGATCAGGGCTTTTATGAGTACTAATGTTATTGCAGTGGAGCCCGGCAAAAGCATTATGAAAGCAGCAAAGTTGATGGTGAAACATGACATAGGGCGCCTGCCTGTTATTGAAAACGGGCAGATCATAGGTATTATCACAAGGTCTGATGTTATGTTATACTTTTATGATCTCCTGCCGGACTAAGGATAGATAAATGAAAAACGCCGGATTGCTGAAAAATACCATTCAGGAATATGGATGGGGTTCACATACTCATATTGCACGGCTTATGGGCAACGATGAACCTTCTGAAAAACCCCAGGCTGAGCTCTGGATGGGGGCTCACCCCAAGGCTCCTTCCCGTGTAATGATCGGGGGGAAATGGATCGGCCTGGATGCATTGATCGAGAGAGATCCCGAAGGAATTCTTGGTAAGGAGATCGCAAAAAAATTTAATAATCGGTTTCCTTATCTTTTTAAGGTGCTTGCGGCTGCAAGACCTTTGTCCATACAGGCCCATCCTGATATTTTACAGGCCAAAAAAGGCTTTTCAAAAGAAAACCTGCGCGGGATTCCTCTGGATGCCCCTGACAGAAACTACAAGGATGAAAATCATAAGCCGGAAATAATATGCGCCCTTACGCCCTTTTGGGCTCTGAACGGATTCAGGAGAATAAAAGATACCATATATTTTATGGAAAGGGTTTGCGGTTCCGGTTTAAGCATGGAAATAGGCTATATCAGGAAAGAACCGGATTCGGCTGGTCTTAAAAAGTTTTTTAACAGTCTTATGAGCATCAAAGAGAGCCGTTGCGCCAAAATAATAGATGAGGCTGTTTCCAATGCGCGTAATCTTGCAGAAAATAATGATGTATACAAATGGATAATCAAACTGCGGGATGAATATCCGGAAGATATTGGTGTGCTCTCCCCGGTATTTCTCAATCTTGTATGCCTTAAGCCCGGTCAGGCTATGTTTCTTCCGGCAGGTGAACTGCATGCCTATCTTGAAGGGCTGGGTATAGAACTTATGGCAAATTCGGACAATGTATTAAGGGGCGGTCTTACCTCCAAGCATATCGATTTGCCTGAGCTGTTAAATACTTTGAACTTTCAGGAGAGGGATCCGGATATTCTTGAGCCTGTTTTAAGGTCGAACAATGAAAGTACTTACGTTTCAGGGGCTGAAGAGTTTGTACTTTCCGTTATAACCTTGAAAGAAGGAGAAAAATATAAAAGCGCATCAGACCGGAGCGCGGAGATTATACTTTGCATAAAAGGTGAAGCGACCTTATTTGAAGCGGGCATGGAAAAAGAACTGATACTTTCTCAAGGGAACTCCGTGTTGATCCCTGCTTCTGTTGAAAAATATTCTATTTCGGGTGATGCTGTTTTTTACAAGGCTGCGTGTGTGGGAGATTCTTTTGAAAAAGTAAAAAAAGTATTGACATAAAAAAATTTTCAATATAAATAACATTTTATAATTTTTCAGGATGGTTATTTTGATGCGTAAGTTTTTTGCCAGGTTTTTTTATTTTTATTTTTTTATTTCGAGTCTGCCTGGCTTGCTTTGAAAAAGAACCAAAATCTATAGGAAACAAAGCTGTGGGCAGAATTTTTATGCCGCAGCTTTTTTAGAAAGGCTGTGGAGTTTACTTCACGGCCTTTTTTGTTTATAAGGAACGGGGACGAAATAATTTCCACGTTTCTAACCTTCCAGGGTATAGGAATTACAATTTTACAGGGTTTGAGAAAGTTTTGATATATTCTATTAATAGATTGTGTTAGGGGGATGTATGACATTTCTAGGAAAACAAATCAGGATGGAGCGGATTTTAAATCGGAATACTGGTAGAACCGTCATTGTTCCGATGGATCACGGTCTTTCCGTAGGTCCCATACCGGGCGTGATAGATATGAAAGACGCAGTCCGGAAAGTGGCGGAAGGCGGGGCTAACGCTATTGTTGAACATAAAGGTCTCGTTAAGGCAGGACATCGCGGAGAGGGGAATGATATAGGATTGATAATACATCTTTCCGGATCAACAAGCCTGTCCCCTTTTCCGAATTCCAAGTCACTGGTCTGCTCTGTGGAAGAGGCTGTAAAACTTGGGGCAGATGCAGTCTCCATACATGTGAACATAGGCGATGATAATGAAAAGGATATGTTGAAGGATTTCGGCCTGGTAAGTTATGAAGCGCGGACATGGGGGATGCCGCTCCTTGCCATGATTTATCCCAGGGGAGAGAAGATCAAGGATGAATATGATGTGCAATTGGTAAAGCATGCGGCCCGTGTCGGTGACGAGATGGGCGCTGATATTGTCAAGGTTTCATACACCGGAAGTCCTGAATCATTTCGTGAAGTAGTCGCAGGCTGTTCGGTGCCGGTGGTAATAGCCGGGGGTGAAAAGATGGATTCCGATCAAGCCATTCTGGAGATGGTTAAAGGCTCGATAGATGCCGGAGGATCCGGCGTGTCAATCGGCCGCAATGTTTTCCAGCATAAAGATCCTACCCGAATGGTGCGGGCAATATCTTTGATTGTAAATGAGAACGGAACCGTTGATGAAGCTCTTAAAATACTTGGATGAACAGCGGTTTGATAGAAACTTTAAGGATAACAAAATGCGTAAAATATGGGTAAAAGTTGATCCGTGGGACAAGAAGATAGTTACCACAGCTCTTGAGGGCGGGGCCGATGGTATTATGGTGCCGAAAGGATTTTCCGAAAAAGTAAAACAACTTGGAAGAATTCAGACCATATCGGAAGACGGTGATCTGAAAATAGGAAAAGATGTAGTCGTTTTTACAATTAAAAGCGGAGAAGATGAGGATGAGATTGTAAAGCTGAGCCAGGACAAAAAGGTTATTTTAAAATGTACCGACTGGACAGTCATTCCACTTGAGAATCTTATTGCTAAAGGGGCAGATGTGATTGCAGAGGTTGAGAATCTCATGGATGCTGAGACGGCTTTCGGAATACTCGAAAAAGGGGTTAACCAGATTCTTTTTCATACATCGAACGTTGTAGAGTTAAAAAATGCGTTGTCCGTACTGTGCTCCGATGAAGAGACAACCTCCCTGCAAGAGGCCGAGATAAGCGATATTATTCCCTTGGGAATGGGCGACCGGGTATGTGTGGATACATGTACATCTATGACAATAGGTGAAGGAATGCTTGTCGGCAACAGTAGCAGCGCCCTTTTTCTTGTACATTCGGAGAGCATATCCAATCCATATGTTGCACCAAGACCTTTCAGGGTAAATGCAGGGCCGGTTCATGCTTACACAAGAGTACCCGGCGGAAAGACAAGATATCTTTCAGAGCTGGCAGCCGGTGATCAGATTCTTGTTACTGATTTTAAAGGCCGGACAACAGTCGGCATTGTAGGACGCCTGAAAATTGAAAAACGACCGCTGATGCTTGTAAAGGCGGTTGTGGATGGAACGGATATTACAACCATTCTTCAGAATGCGGAGACAATTCGCCTTACCGCTCCTGACGGCAATCCCGTGTCGGTTGTCACTCTTAAACCGGGAGACAGGGTTATGGTGGCGGTGGAGGCCGGGGGGAGGCATTTTGGCCATAAAATTGATGAAACAATAACGGAAAAATAGGATATTATGGCATTACCGGAAGAGAAGACCAGGAGCTTACAGGATTCCCGTATCCTGGAAGCAAGAAAGGCCATAGATGATATAGACTCGAAAATACTTGATCTTATCAATAAGAGGCTGCTTCATGCAAGGGAGATCGGCCGCGTTAAACATGATAAAGGCGGCAAGGTATTGGATAATCAACGGGAAATCGAAATAATGGACAGGCTGATCTCTTTGAACAACGGCCCTGTAAGGGATGATACGATTATACAGATTTTTCAGGATATCATTTCGGAATCCCGGGAGATCCAGCGGCCGCAAAAGGTTTCATATTTGGGTCCTCAGGCTACTTTTACACATATTGCGGCCATGAGTCATTTTGGCCGTCCCCCTTCTTTTCTGCCTCAAACCAGCATACGGGATGTTTTTACGGAAGTTGAAAAGGGTGCATCTGCATATGGTGTTGTGCCGGCGGAAAATTCCATTGAGGGAGCTGTTAATCATACCCTGGATCTCTTTTTTGAATCGGATTTAAAAGTATGCGCAGAGATATATCAGTCCATATCCCATGATCTATTATCTTTAACTGGTGATTTGAATAAGATTGAAAAAATATATTCCCATCCCCAGGCTTTCGGACAATGTCGCAAATGGCTCAGGAGGTATTTGCCGGGTATACCCCTTGAGGAATGCAGCAGTACTGCCCGAGCCGCACAGAGAGCTTCGGAAGAGGACGGAACCGCAGCTATTGCAAGCAGCGCTGCGGCGCAAATGTATAAACTGCTTGTGGCTGAGTCCGGGATTCAGGATTTTGCGCATAATATAACGAGATTTCTTGTTATAGGCAACGATGAAACCCATAGAACCGGCAAAGACAAAACATCAATAATGTTTGCTACTATTCATGCCCCCGGGGCACTGCACATGGCGCTGGAGCCGATTGCAAAAGCAGGCATCAATATGGTTAAACTTGAGTCGCGTCCTACTAAACATGAGAACTGGAACTATTTTTTCTTTGTCGATATAGAAGGCCATCTGAAGGATCCAAAGGTCAAGGATACTTTCAACAGCATGCAGGAGTTTTGCCAGTATTTGAAATGTTTAGGCTCATATCCAAAGGCCAGGGAGTAGAACAAATGAAGATTAGTGCAACAACCTCCACCTATTGTGTTATAGGAGATCCCATAACCCACAGCTTAAGCCCTGTAATGCATAATGCTGCATTTCAGGATGCTGGATATAATGGGGCATACCTGGCCTTTAATGTAAAAGATATTGCTTCTGCAATTGTCGGTTTCAAAGGACTCGGCATCAAAGGCGCCAGCGTAACGATTCCCCACAAACTTGCCGTAATGGAATTTCTTGACCATATTGATGGGACTGCTGTAAAGATCGGCGCTGTTAATACTATAGTAAATAAAGACGGAAAGCTTTTTGGATATAATACGGACTGCCTGGGAGCCACCCGAGCTTTGCTTGATAAGACGGAAATAAAGGGGAGACAGGTGGTGCTGGCCGGTGCCGGCGGAGCAGCACGCGCCATAGGTTTCGGCATCCTGGCCGAGGGTGGAAGTCTGACCATTATTAATATCCTGGAGGATGAAGGTGAAAATCTGGCAAAGGATCTGGGCGTAAATTATTATCCGCTTGAGCATTTCAAACAACTTGACTGTGATATCCTGATTAATGCCACTCCCCTGGGCATGACTCCGAATATAAATGACATGGTCGTTGAGGCTGAATACCTGAGAAGTGGTATGACAGTAATGGATATTGTTTACAACCCGCTTAAGACACGACTTTTAAAAGAGGCTGAAGCAATCGGATGCAATACGGTTGACGGGGTCTCCATGTTTGTTTATCAGGGCGTTGCGCAGTTTGAACTGTGGACAGGTCTGAAGGCGCCGGTGGATCTGATGCGCGGGATGGTGTTAGAAGCCCTGGGGGAGAATGCTTAGCAGTATGATTGAGATAAAATCCGGGAATATCAGGGATTGCAGCGTAACAGTGCCCGGCTCAAAGAGCTACACCCACAGGATATTGATAGCTGCGGCACTGTCAGACGGAATCTGTAAAATAACCAACGCCCTGCAAAGTGAAGATACCATTCTGACCCGCAACGCCCTGCGGCAAATGGGAGTTTCGATATATTCAGAAGGCGCCGAACTGCTGGTGCATGGAACAGGTGG
>JAERRQ010000324.1 GCA_016735355.1 Desulfobacterales bacterium
TGTCGTTTACCTGGGCAAACGGGTTCAGGGATCTTTTTATTGCCAATGCCCTTTTCGGGCTCGGCGGGGGAATCTCCATGCCGGCCTTGATGGCAATGATTGTGATCAAAGGGGAAAGGGCGGATGCAATGGGCTCTGTTATGGGTCTGGTAACAATGGCGCACAGTTCCGGTCTGCTGGTAGGGGCTTTTCTGGCAGGATTAATGATGGATTATTTTAAATTGAGCCGGTCTTTTACCCTGGGCGCTGTTGTGATGTTGGCGGGGATTGCTCTTTTTGCAATTAATACGCGGAATTTTAAGGAGCAAGACCGTATTTAATTACATATCATCATAACCGCGCACCAGCACTTCACGTGGTTTGGCGCCGTCTGAAGGTCCGACAATTCCTTCCCGTTCCATCATCTCGATAATTCGGGCGGCCCGGTTGTATCCTATACGCATCTGACGCTGAATCATCGAGATTGAGGCGCGTCCTGTTTTTGTTACAAAAGCAACGGCATCATCATAGCGTTCGTCATGCTCCTCGTCATCCGACGGCTCCTTTTCTTCCGGTGAAACTTTGGTAACTTCCATATTGTAGTCCGGTTTCTTCTGACTTTTTAGAAAATCAACAATCTTTGTTATCTCATCTTCGGAAATATAGGCGCCATGAACCCTTTGCAGTTTTGAGGTACCTGGAGGCAGAAGAAGCATATCACCGTTTCCCAGGAGAGTCTCTGCCCCGTTTGCATCCAGGATTGTTCTTGAATCGATTCGTGAGGAGACCTGAAAAGTCAACCGCGCCGGAAAATTTGCCTTGATAATACCTGTAAGCACGTCCACCGAAGGCCTTTGTGTGGCAAGGATTAAATGCAGACCGGCGGCCCTTGCCATCTGCGCCAGACGTGTCAAGGCAATCTCGACATCTTTAGATGTGACCATCATCAGATCTGCCAGCTCATCAATAATTATGACAATAAAGGGTAGTTTTTCAGGAGGTTCACCGTCCTCATTTTTATCTTCCTGGTTAATTTTATGGTTATACTGCCTAATATTCCTGACCTTTTTTTCCGCCAGAAGTTTATATCTTCTTTCCATTTCCTGAATGGCCCAGAAAAGAGCATTGGTGGCTTTTTTCACGTCTGTTACCACCGGGGTAATCAGGTGGGGTATGCCATCATACATAGAAAGCTCAATTCTTTTGGGATCTACCATAATCAGTTTAACTTCATCCGGATTAGCCTTGTACAGCAGGCTGCAAATCATGGCATTCAAACCTACGCTCTTGCCGGTTCCCGTTGCTCCGGCTATTAAGAGATGCGGCATTTTTGCAAGATCAGTTACAACCGGATTGCCGACAATATCCTTGCCTAGACAAAGAGCAAGACCGTTGCTCATCTTTTCAAAATTCTTTGATATCACCACATCCTTAAATGTAACCATCTGTCTTGAAGCATTAGGCACCTCAATTCCTATTGCCGCTTTGCCGGGAATAGGGGCCACAATCCTGATGCTGATTGCTCTCAGAGCAAGGGCCAGATCGTCTCCCAGATTGACTATCTTGCTAATTTTGACGCCTGGAGCCGGTTTATATTCAAAAGTTGTAATCACAGGCCCCGGAGATACTGTAACAACCCGGCCATGCACACCAAAATCTTCCAGTTTTTTTTCAAGCAGTTTCGACTGAACCCGCAGATTCTCATCATCGCATGACAAAGGTTTATTTTTAGAATCATCCAGAAAATTTATAGATGGCAGTTGAAAACTATTATCATCTCCCATAAAGTCGAACAGTTTCTCTTTATTAGGCGTAGCTGTTTTAACCAGCCTCTCATCATTTACCCTTATTGTAATTTCCCGTTCTTTGTTATCGACTTTATTATTTATTTCTCTTTTTTTTTTAGTTTTTTTCCTTACTGGCCTGTTTATATAAAAAGTCTTAATTCTATGAGCAACGGAAACGGCCGCCTGCCGGCACTTTTTTATAAAATTAATCATGGAAAAACCGGTAGCCATTATTATTCCAATAAGCCACAAAAATATAAGGATCAATGCGGCTCCCGAATTATTGCAGAACTTTACCAAAAATAATTTCAAGGGAATGCCGATAATTCCCCCGGATGAAAATTCATTTCCCAGTATTGAGTAATAATTACCGTAAATCGCAAATAGACTCCCGGTAGTTATAACCAGCAGAGAACCCCCGAAAAAGGTGGGCGCCATGCTTTTTGAGGAATGACCGCCAAAAAAATGCATACCTGCTAACAGAAGGAGAAGCGGAAACCAGAAAGCTCCCAATCCAAAGAGACCCACCAGGATTCCCGCAAAGTGAGCTCCGAAAAGCCCAAAAAAATTTTTAATATGTTGTGAAGATGTTACGTGGTGAATGGAAGGGTCATGCGGGCTGTATGACAACAGGCTTATCAATGTAAGCACAACTAGAAAAAAAAATATAATTCCGATTATTTCTTTACGCATATTGGAAACTTAGGCTGAAGGTTCAAGACTGAAGGGTGAAGGTTAAAAAATCTTGCAAGGCGTGAAACAAACTATTCAAAACTTTTTTAATCTATAAATCTCTTTTTTAATCTATAAATCTATAGGCCATCAGATAATTACTTTCACAAGGATAGAGTGAGGAGATAATACTCAATAGTATATCTCCGACCGATAACGCAGTGAAATTAATTGTCTGATTGTCTATATTATACTTCAATTATAAACGGCAATATAACAGGGCGGCGCTTTATAGCATAGTAAAAATATTTTTTAAGTTTTTTTTGTATATCCCGTTGAATCTGCACAACCCTGTCAAGTACATCAGGGCCTATCTCTTCCACGATCTCCAGAATTACACATTGGGCATCCTGAAGAATATGACCGGTTTCCGTCTCAAACACAAAACCACAGGAGGATATTTCCGGCCCATAAACTATGAATCCTGTTTCTTCATCCAGAGCCATGGTTACAGCCACAAAACCTTCCTTTGACAGGCTCCGTCTCTCCTTGAGTACGCTTTTTCCTACATCTCCAACGCCTTTGCCGTCAATGAGCACTCTGCCTGTTGAAATTTTTCCCCCAAATCTTGCCCCGTTTTCATCAAATTCGATTATCTGGCCGTTTTCTGCAAGAAAAACATTCTCTTTTTTGATCCCAACCTCTTCCGCCAGCCGCGAATGAAGTACCAAATGCCGGTATTCTCCATGAATAGGAATAAAATATTCCGGTTTGGTAAGGTTAATCATCAGCTTCAGCTCTTCCTTGAAAGCATGACCCGAGATATGAATCATGGAAATTTTCTCATAAATAACATCTGCCCCGCGTCTGTACAGCCTGTTAATAATATTTGTTATGGCTCTTTCATTTCCAGGAATGAATTTTGAAGAAAGAATAATTGTATCATCTTTCTTTATCTTTACTCCGGCATGCCTACCTTCGGCCATGCGCGTAAGGGCGGACATCGGCTCTCCCTGACTTCCTGTCATAATCATCAAAATCTTGTTGTTTGCAAGACTATTTATCTGTTCTACGCCGACTTCCATATTGTCAGGTACATTCAAAAAACCAAGTTCACGAGCTATTTTTACATTGGTCTCAATACTTCGCCCTATAAAAGCTACTTTTCTTCCTCTATGTCCCGCTATATCAATTATTTGCTGTATCCTGGAAATATTTGATGCAAAAAGGGCCACAATAACACGACCCTTAAGGCCTGCGGTAATTGCTGAAAGCGTCTTGACAATCTCCTGGGAAGATTTTGTATGTCCTTCTCTTTCAACATTGGTGGAATCCGACAATAATGCCAGCACACCTTGTTCGCCGCATCTGGCAAACCGGTTTACATCGGTTTTGATTCCAGCCAGAGAAGAACTGCTGATTTTAAAATCTCCGGTATGAATAATACGACCGTAAGGAGTCATAATCGATATGCCGACTCCGCCTACAATACTGTGATTAACGCTAATAAATTCAAGTTCAAAGTCCCCGATTTTAAGAGTTTCATCCGTTGTAATCTCATGCAGTAGGGCGGATGAGAGCAAACCATGATCTTCGAGTTTATTTTTTACAAGTCCTATGGTAAAACTGGTCCCGAAAACCGGCACATTCATATCTTTAATGAGATACGGCAAAGCTCCGATGTGATCTTCATGGGCATGGGTTAAAACAATTCCCAGCAATTTTGACCTGTTTGCTCTAATATAGCTCATATCCGGTATTACCAGATCGACTCCCAGCATATAATCTTCAGGGAACATCAGCCCGGCATCTATGACAAACATAGAGTCTTTATATTCAAAGACCATCATGTTAAGTCCGATTTCACCGAGTCCACCCAATGGAATAATTTTAAGCATAATATTTTTATTTTCTTTATATTTTTATCTTTTTTCAAGCAATTATATCAAGCTGTTCAAACATCGAATCTACAAGCCTGATAAGCCAGTTACGCTGTGCCTCGGTTGCATATACGATGCAATCGCATCTTATCTTTGCTTTAGTGCGCACCAGCAGTTCAAATGATATATAAGTCTCTTCAAGTTCCACCGCAAAAAAGAAAGGCCGGCATTCTGCATGTGAAGCCTGAAGATCAGTTAACAAATAATCATCAAGGGGTATCCAGTAAAGACCACCAAAATCTGACAAGCTAAAATTATCATCCAAATATTTTTTGATTTTATCATATTCGGGTAGTCTGAGTTCATCAATCCTGTATTGTTTCATGAAACAATTTCTACCATAATTACTTTTTATATACAAGCAGCATATAAAAATGGTTCATGGTTTGTCTCTTTCCCACGCTTCAATGTGGGAATGGCTACTTGTTAAACAAAAAAAGCCCTTATATCTTAAATTAGACACAAGGGCTTTTTTATTACTTTTCTAATGGCTTTTTTAGAATAAGGCTTTTACATCATTCCGCCCATTCCACCGCCCATTCCGCCCATTCCGCCGCCTGGAGGCATCATGCCTGCGCCTGCGCCTTTCTCTTCAGGCGTGTCGGCAATCATGGCCTCTGTGGTCAGCATGAGGGAGGCTACGCTTCCGGCATTCTGCAGAGCAAAACGGACAACTTTGGTGGGATCTATTACTCCCGCCTCAATCAAGTCCTCGTATGTATCTGTGGCGGCATTATAACCAAAAGCACCTTCATTTGATTTTACCTTATCGATTACAACCGAACCTTCCAGCCCGGCATTGTTGACAATCTGTCTTAAAGGCTCTTCAATGGCGCGCATCACAACTTTGACACCCATTTTCTGGCTGGTCTTGACTTCAATTTTGCCAAGAGCATCAATACAGCGTACCAGTGCTACACCGCCGCCTGGAACAATACCCTCTTCAACGGCTGCGCGAGTAGCGTTAAGGGCGTCTTCCACGCGGGCCTTTTTCTCCTTCATCTCTGTCTCGGTTGCCGCGCCGACATTAATAACGGCCACGCCGCCGATCAACTTGGCCAGACGTTCCTGAAGTTTTTCACGGTCGTAATCGGATGTGGTCTCCTCTATTTGGGCGCGAATCTGTTTTACGCGTCCCTCAAGAGATGCGCGTGATCCGGCACCGTCAACTATTGTTGTATTGTCCTTATCCATGGAAATTCGCTTGGCCGATCCAAGATCATTAATGGTAAGATTTTCAAGTTTAATGCCCAAATCTTCAGATACAACCTGCCCGCCGGTAAGAATGGCAATATCTTCAAGCATGGCCTTTCTTCTGTCGCCAAATCCTGGAGCCTTGACAGCAGCAACATTTAGTGTTCCCCGAAGTTTGTTGACAACTAGAGTTGCAAGAGCTTCACCATCAACATCTTCGGCCATGATAACAAGAGGCTTGTTCATCTTGGCAATCTGTTCCAAAATAGGAAGAAGATCCTTCATGTTGCTTATTTTTTTCTCATTAATAAGGATATAGGGATCTTCGAGAGATGCGATCATTTTTTCAGAATCCGTTACAAAATAAGGAGAGAGATAACCGCGGTCAAACTGCATACCTTCAACAACCTCAAGGGTCGTATCCATACTCTTGGCCTCTTCTACGGTAATCACACCTTCCTTGCCGACCTTGTCCATAGCTTCCGCAATGATATTGCCTATTGTTTCATCGCTGTTGGCTGATATGGTCCCGACCTGGGCGATTTCTCGCTGATCTTTGGTGGGCTTGCTGATCTTCTGGAGTTCCTTGACGGCAACTTCAATAGCTTTATCTACGCCGCGCTTGATGTCCATCGGATTATTACCCGCCACAACAAGCTTCTGCCCTTCTTTATATATAGATTTGGCAAGCAATGTTGCCGTGGTGGTTCCGTCTCCGGCCATATCACTGGTTTTGCTGGCCACTTCTTTTACCATCTGGGCACCCATGTTTTCGAACTTGTCTTCAAGTTCGATCTCTTTGGCAACAGTTACTCCGTCTTTGGTAACTGTGGGTGAACCCCATGACTTATCCAAAACAACATTTCTTCCCTTGGGGCCGAGAGTTACAACAACCGCATCGGCTAATGTTTCAACACCCTTAAGCATGGCTTCCCGGGCTTTAACATCATATTTGATCTCTTTAGCCATCTTGTTCGATCCTCCACGATATATTTTAATTAATTTATTGTTATTCGATTATTCCAAGCACATCATCTTCACGCAT
>JAERRQ010000281.1 GCA_016735355.1 Desulfobacterales bacterium
CAGCGATTTTAAGGGTAATCTTCTTTATCTGGTACTGGCCTCTCTGGGCATTAATCTGCTTGCTATGGCCATGCCGATCATGATGCTCCAGACTTACGACCGGATTTTACCTAATCATGGGTATGGCACTCTTACCCTTCTTCTTTTTGGAGTTATAACCGCGGCTCTCCTGGAAGTAATCCTGCGGATTTCCCGCTCATACCTGACCAGTTGGGGCGGAGCTGTTTTTGAACATAAAACCACCTGCCGGGCGCTGGGGCATATGCTTAACGCTGTTATGCAGCCCTTTGAGCAGCAAGGGTCAGGAGCCTATCTGCAAAAGCTCTCTTCCATCAGCAGGCTGCGGGGTTTTTACAGTGGCCAGGCCCTGCTCACCATTGTTGATCTGCCTTTTGTTTTTATTTTTCTTTTTTTGATCGCCTATATCGCCGGCAACTTGGTCTATGTGCCGATTATTCTTTTTTTAGCCTTTTGCCTGCTTGCCTGGTTTGTCGGATGCCGGCTTCGCAAGCGTATCGCAGAACAGGATTTTAGTAACAAGATTCGCTATAATTTCATTATTGAGACCCTGACAGGAATTCATACAACCAAAGGAATGGGCCTGGAAAATTTTTTTCTGCGCCGGCACGATCGCCTGCAAACACGTATTTCCGCAGCCCATTACCAGGTTGCGCTGACCAACACCCTGGCCATAAACTGCGGGATGCTATTTTCCCAGGTGATGACGGTTGCGGTTGTATCCCTGGGGGCGCTGATGGTTCTTGACGGCCGGATGGGCACAGGTGGTCTGGCGGCCTGTATTATGCTTTCAGGGCGGATCATGCAGCCGGTGCAAAGAGCCCTGTCGCTTTGGACCAGATTCCAATCCTTTTTTATTGACCGGAATGAGCTCCGGGAAATTTTTGCTTTGCCCACCATGCAGTTTGATGAAAATGAACAGATAGATTCTGTGGCAGGGCATCTAAGCCTTGACGGGGTTTCATTCGGTTATGACGATACTGCGCCTCCCTTGCTGCACAATGTTTCCCTGGAGCTCAACCCAGGCAATTCCTTGGCCTTTTCCGGCGCCTCCGGAAGCGGCAAAACCAGTATTCTGCAAATGATGGCTGGCCTGCTTATCCCGACCAAAGGTAAAATTACAATAAATGGCGCCTCTCCTCACCTGGTTGATCCTGCTATCCTCAGCAAGCATGTTGGATACCTGGCGGAGAACGGCGCTATTTTTTACGGTACAATCCGGGAGAATCTGACATTTTTTGGTTCCGTGCCGGAGGAAGATGCCATGGCCGCTGCCGGGATGCTCGGCATTGAAGAAGCGGTTGCCATACTCCCCGAAGGATATGAAACCCGGTTGACCGATAATGTAACAGACCCGGTGCCGCCGGGACTTAAACAGCGGATAGCCATTGCCAGAGTACTGGCCAACAAACCCCGGATTATACTTTTTGATAATGCCGACCGCGGCCTTGATAAAAAGGGCTACAACCTGCTTTTCAAGCTACTGGGCCGCCTGAAACCAAAGATTATCCTGATCATGATTTCCGATGACCGCAACATCCTGCGTCTTGCAGATCGAGAATATTTTATCAAACAGGGGCGGCTGCGGGAGACTGAACCATCAGACAGCAAAATTTATAATCTCCTGCCATTTCGGGAGTTCAAAATATGAACGCCATAAGCGGACATCTGGAAAAAGCGGCGGATTTATGCCGGCAGTTGAAACCGGCCGGCTGGCTTGGCACCGGCAAGGTTTCCGACTATGCCGACAGCCTCACATTTTTGCTGCCGGTCCTGGAATGGAGAGGTTCTCCCAACCAGATCTGCGAAGCTTTGCCGCATATGCCGGAACAGCTTGACCGATTTGATATTATCAACACCATGGTCAATCTGGGATATAAGGTGCGCAGCTCCGCAATAAATCTTCACAATACCGACGCACGTCTGACGCCATGCTTTTTTGTCTGTGATCAGGATGATTCCCCTTTGGTCATTTTACCTGATGAAAATAAAGAGCTTGCAGTTTATAAACCGGCTGATGATTCCATTACCAGGCTCAGCGAATATCAGCAATGCAGCGGCACTCTTTTTACATTTGAACCGCTCAACAAGGAAACAAGCCTGGATAACAGGATTACCGTCAATCCGGACAAAAAGGTTTTTCGCTGGTTCCGGGCTCTTACACGCCGTTTTGATTCCATTTTTTTACAGACCTTTTTTGTAAGTTTTCTAATCAACATCCTGGCCCTGGCTTCGTCGCTTTTTGTTATGACCGTGTATGATAAAGTGATTGGCAGCCGTTCTGTGGATACTTTGCGATATCTAATATTCGGTACCTTGCTGGCCATGTGCATCGAGTCCCTGCTGCGCTATCTAAGAGCCCGCAGCTTTGCTTATTTCGGGGTGCGAATGGATGCCATCATCAGCAGTTCAATTTTTGACAGGCTGCTTTTTTTGCCGCCCCGGCTGATTGAGGGATCATCAATCCCGTCCCAGGTGACCCGGATCAAGGATTTTGACTCTATCCGCGAATTTTTCTCCAGCCCAACAGGCATCAGTGTGATAGAGCTTCCTTTTACCCTGATTTTTATTATTACCATTGCTATCATCGGCGGCAGCATGGCCTTTGTTCCCCTGGCTTTAGGAGGATGCTATGCCCTGCTATCCCTGGTTATGCTGCCTCGTATCCGTCAAAAAACAGAGCAGGGCGCTATAGCAAGTGTACGCAAACAGGCTATGCTGGTGGAAACCATGAAAAAAATTCGGCCTATTAAACTGCATGGCCTGGGGGACAAGTGGTGGCAACGGTTTCAACTGCTCTCGGGCCAGGCCGCATGTACCAGCTTTTCATCAGCATTTCTTGGTTCATTAATTGAGGCTTTTGCATACGGACTTTCCGTTATTGCCGGCGTTACTACCCTCTCCCTTGGTATTTTTCTGGTATGGAACGGCGAATTAACCACCGGCGGTCTGATTGCCTGTATGATCCTGATTTGGCGGGTCATGGCCCCGATGCAGTCGATTTGCAATTCGCTGAACAGGATACGTTATATTTTTCGCAGCATTACCCAGGTTCACAAGATGCTGCGCTCGCCTCCGGAAAGCGCTAATATAGCTGCCGACCCCACCCTGCTCCGGATAAAAGGCGATCTGACCTATAATGGTGTCGGGCTCCGTTACAGCAGCGAGCGGGGGGCGGTTTTCTCAGGACTTTCCCTGGAGATCAAACAGGGTGAGATAGTAGCTATAACCGGACCGAGCGGCGCAGGAAAAAGTTCTTTGCTGAAACTGACGAATGGACTTTATGCTCCCCAAATGGGGTCAATCCTGATTGACGGGCTTGATATTCGCCAGTCTGATCCGATGGCACTCAGAAAAAAAATTTCCTACACTCCCCAGTTGGCGGAGTTATTCCACGGAACAATCGAAAAAAATCTGCGCATGGTGAAACCTGATGCAACCGATGCTGAACTAATCGAAGCAATAACCTGGGCCGGCGCCCTGGAGCAGGTTAAAATGCTGGCAAATGAGCTGGATACGTTTATTGGTGATTACCGCACCGAACAGCTCTCATCCACATTTGCTTTTCAGCTTACCCTGGCCCGGAGCTATTTGCGCGATGCTCCGATTATGCTTTTTGATGAATTCCCCTCTGCTGTTGCAAATTCATCTACAGGTATGCTTTTCCTGGAATACCTGGAAGCGCAACAAGGGGAAAAAACTATTTTTTTTATAACAGATCGTAAAGAAGAGGTTCTCCTGGCCAACCGCCTGATTTATCTGCCCGGTAACGGACAGGTGCTGGCCGGCGATCCGCAGGAACTGCTTGAGGCACTGATG
>JAERRQ010000355.1 GCA_016735355.1 Desulfobacterales bacterium
TTTAAAAGATTCTTCATATCTTCCCCAGGAAATCTCTGCGTTTATTCTAAAGGCTTTGAAAGAAAGGGCTGAAAAAAAAATCAACCAAAAAATATCAAAAGCGGTAATAACGGTACCTGCCTATTTTACAGATGTACAGCGTAATGCCACAAAAGAAGCCGGAGAAATTGCAGGGCTGGAGGTTGTAAGGATAATTAACGAACCGACCGCAGCAGCCCTGGCATATGAAAGTGACAACCCTGATAATCAAAGAATTCTTATTTATGATCTTGGAGGCGGAACTTTTGATGTATCAATTGTAAGGATAGAAAACGGTATTGTGGAAGTATTGTCCAGCACAGGCGACAATCATCTCGGCGGCGATGATTTTGACATGAAAATTGTTGATTTGCTTGCGAAACATCTTTCTGAAAAAGAGAAAATTTCCGTAATTGACGACAAAACTGTTATGGCAAGGCTTAAACGCGCGGCCACTGCGGCAAAAATAACATTATCAAATTTTCCATATGCTCAAATAGAAGAAGATCATATTGCAAAAAAAGGATGGAAAAACATTCATCTTTCCTATGAGCTTGCGCGCGTCGATTTTGAAGAAATGATTGCTGAATATCTTTCCAGGACAAACGACTCAATCAGCAAGGCGCTTAAGGATGCTGCATTGCTGCCGTCTGCAATTGACAAAATTATTCTTGTGGGCGGCTCTACACGAATCCCTAAAATATCAGAAATGATCGAAGAAAAATTCGGCAAACTTCCACATAGTGAAATAGATCCCGATCTTTGCGTAGCGCTTGGGGCAGCCATCCAGGCAGGCCGGGAAATGGGTATGGATTCTTCAAGTGTTCTGCTTGATATAACGCCCTATACATTCGGCACCTCGGCCATAGGATATGTTGACAGCGTCTATAGCATGACAAAATTTGTTTCTTTGATACGCCGCAATTCCAAACTTCCGGCAGGAAAAAGCGAGGCATTTTATACCGCCATAGATAATCAGGAAAAGGTGGAGATAACAGTATATCAAGGTGAACAACCTAATGCCCTCGATAATGTACTTATCGATACATATTCCTTTGCTTTGAGCAAAACGCCGATTGGAAGCGTTATTATTATACGTTTTGAGCTTGATGTAAACGGCATCCTTAAAATTGAAGCTGTTGAAAAAGAGACCGGCAAAAAAATAAATGCGGTCGTAGAAAATGCGCTCTCTAAATTTTCGGGCCAGGATCTGGCTGCCTCAAAAGCAAAGATAGAACAGAGCTGGGGGAACGGCTCAGAGCCTTTGGACAGCGACAGCCCGGATACCGGAATCCCTCAAGACCTCTACAAAATCATAGAACAAGCCGAATCTGCTCTTGAGGAAGCTCCGGAAGAAGATCGTGATGAGATAATTAATCTTATTGAGGATATCAAAGACGCCGTTAATGCCGACAGACTCGATGATGCCAGGGAGTCAGGCAATGAACTCGAAGAAATTTTATTTTATCTTGGCTGAAGACTATGAAAAGATGTCCCACATGCAATGCTAAACATTCAGGAAAAAGAATTTGCCACCGCTGCAAAACCGATCTGGGACAACTGCTTGATATCAAGGAAATGGCAGCCGCGCACACAGCTAAAGCAAATGCAGCATACAAGGTGGATAATTTCAGCCGGATGCTTTATCATGCAAGGCGTTCATATTCCCTGTATCAAACTCCTGAATCCATAAAAATATTTGCGTGTGCAGCGTTGCTTAATGAAAAATTCGACCTTGCGTTTTTTTTAGGAATGAGAACGCAAAAACCAAAGATAAAATTGACGAATGCAAAGTTTTAAGAGAAGTGCACTTTGTCATAATTTTCCGGTTCAATATCAGGTACCTTATCTAACACTCCCTGAAATTTTTTTCGACTTGCTCTCCTACTCCTTTTTTCCAGGTAGGCCTCAGTCAATAACGAGGCCATTTTTTCAGCCGCGGCGGAAGCGATAAATTGGTTAATAGATATCCCCTCCTGTTTAGACAGTTGGCGTATTTGTTCATGTAAAGAGTTTGGTAATCGCAAACTTAATGTGCTCATTATATTTCTCCAATCTCGGCAAGAAGTTCCCGTGAGTCAAGAACTCGCAAGCCAAATTTATTTGCTCCTTGAAAATCGCGTTTATTATAAGTAACAATAGCATCGCACTGGGAGGCCACGGCCACTTCCAAAATATGATCATCAAACGGATCAGGTAAAAAAGGGCGCCAGAGAAAATATATATTTTGGTGTTCGGATATTTTACACATAAAATCAATAAAGACGTCAATATCTTCGTTAGTTATTGTAGCAGAAAGCTCAACCCGTTTTAATACATCCTCGTATTCGATAACCAAAGGTACTGAAACAACAATGGAAAGTTTATCACAGGGCAAAAATGATACCAATTTATATGAGGCACCGCGCTGGGACTTTAACGCTGAAACCAAAATATTTGTGTCAATTACGATTCGCACACGGTATTATATATCATACCATTAATTACCGTTCAAGTTTTTTTTATATGAAAGTTCTTTAACAGATGTTTTTATTTTTTTCTCTGTGTGCTCCCTGTGATCTCTGCATGAATCTTTCATTTTTTGCTGTGCCCGATAGGCATGGGGGGGGGTATGGATCAGGAACATGGAAGCCCTTCCACTATCATAGCCGTTACGCTGTCATGCAGCAGCAAGCCTTTTGTGGTAAGAGCGCAGCGGTATTGATCGGCTGTCAAACAGCCCTTGTCTTCAAGAGAAAAAACTGTTTTACCGAATTGATCATAGAAACCCGAACCGAATCGTTGCTCAAACTTTTCAATATCTATCCCTTCAGACATTCTCAGACCGAGGAATATTGATTCCATCATCTGCTGCTCCCTGGTTAAAAGCTCTTTTTCCATAATAGGGGGTCTATTTTCAGAAATCGCTCTTATATATTCCTTCAGATTCGAAATATTCCACCAGCGCACAGGTTCTATATAAGAATGGGCTGACGGACCAAGCCCGATATAAGGAAGATTCGACCAGTATTTTTGATTGTGCCTTGATCTTCGGTCAGTTCCGGCTATCTTAGCATCTAACGCAAAATTAGATACCTCATATTGTTCATAACCGTTTTCTGCTAAAAAACAGGCTGTTACTTTAAACAAAGCACTCACTGTTGTTTCCGGCAGAGGAACAAAACAATTATTCTTCCGGGCCTGATCCAGGGGAGTGCCTTTTTCACAGGTAAGGATATAGCAGGAAAGATGCTCGGGCCTGAATTTAACAGCTTTTTTCAGATCAGCAGTCCAGCTCTCGACGTTCTGCTCCGGAAGACCGTAAATAAGATCA
>JAERRQ010000246.1 GCA_016735355.1 Desulfobacterales bacterium
AAGGCGGGCATGAGAGAACAAACCTGAATTATCAGGTGGAAAATGTCATTGACAGTGAAAAAGCCGAAATCATCCATAATATTTTATCGGATGTTTTCGGGGAAGGGGATGCTGACGGCGGTGGTATTATTTTCGCTTCCACCCGCGCCAGGGTGGAAGATTTCAGCCGGAGCCTGGCGGAAAAAGGATGGATGGTCGATTATTTCCACGGCGGCCGGACACCCGAAGAGAAGCGCATGGTGCAGGAAAATTTTTTGGCTGGGGAACTCAAGGTTATAGCGGCTACCAACGCTTTCGGAATGGGGGTTGACAAGCCGGATATAAGGGTGGTGATTCATGCAGACATTCCCGGTTCCCTGGAAAATTATCTCCAGGAGGCGGGCAGGGCAGGGCGAGACAGGAAACCTGCCACTTGCGTGCTCCTCTTTGATCCCGAAGATCTTGAGACCCAGTTTAAACTCAGTTCATTCAGCCGGCTTGAATGGCGTGATATCAGTGGTTTTCTTACGGGTTTAAAACATCTTGCTTCCAAAAATCCGGAAAAAAATCTGGTACTTACAAGCGGTGAACTCTTAAGAACAGATGAGATTGACGAGCAGAACCTGACCGACATTTCCATGGATGAGCCGATGTATGACACCAAGGTAAAAACTGCCCTGGCCTGGCTTGAAAAAAGCGGCAAGGTGCTGAGAGGAGACAACCGGACCCAGGTTGTCCAGGGGCAGGTAATGGTCGAAAACATGGCTATGGCCAGGAAAAAAATATCCGGACTCCGTTTATCCTCAAAAGAATCTGAAAACTGGCATAGACTGTTGGAGGTTCTCTTTCAGAGTGATCGGAAAGAGCTGTTAAATACCGACCATCTCTCTTTGGTAACCGGCATTGAGCCTGAAAAACTGATTTCCGTAATGCATTCCATGCGTGAGGCCGGAATAATAAATCATGATATAAACATGACAGCCTATGTTCATAAAGGCGTGGCAGATGATTCCCTGAAACGTTTTCAGAAATATATGGGCATTGAGCAATCATTATTATCCATTATGGAAGAAAAGCATCCTGATATGGATTCAGACAGCTTTTCGATTATCAGACCCGGCATGATCTGCAGGATCATGAATGAAGAAAAGGATATTAAGGCCAGGCCGGACAGAATCCTGCTGCTGCTGGAACTTATGAGCCAGGATAATCTTCTGCGCCGTACAAGAATAGCTGAGGATACCTATAAAATATTTTTCAAAGCAGATTGGTCGGCCATAAAAAAGGCAATTCATATTAGAACATCGATCTGCATGGTTATTCTGCGGCATCTTTTGGACAAGCTTTCTGTGGAACTCCGGGGCCGTGACCTGCTGGTTTCCTTCCGAAGCGGTGAACTGAGCCTTGCATTAAAAGATGACATTTCCACCAGACATCTGGACAAGACCGATGAGAAAATCAAGCAGGCCCTGCTGGCATTGCATACAATGCGCTCCATCTGTTTGCAGAGCGGTTTGAGTGTATTCAGACCGGCCATGACAATACAAGTAACGGCTCATAAAGATGAGAGGTTTACCAAAAAAGAATTCCTGCCCCTGGAAGAATTTCATAAGCAAAAGATCATCCAGGTCCATGTAATCGGCAGATACGCAGAATATGCCATGGAAACCGTCAAAAAGGCTTTGGCATTTGTTTCAAGTTATTTTTCAACCGGGAAAGATGCTTTTTTAAAAATTTATTTCGACAGAGAATTAAAATTTTTGGAAATGCCGACCACCCGGACATCATTTAACAAAATAGTCACAGAACTTGATAATCCTGTTCAGGAAAAAGCGGTTGCCGCGCCCCGTTACAAAAACCTGCTGATCGTGGCCGGGCCCGGTTCCGGCAAAACCCGTATTATCGTTCACAGGATAGCATATCTTATCCGTGTAAAAAGGGTTATGCCCCGTCATATCATGGCCCTGGCTTTTAACAGGAGCGCAGTGACCCAGCTTAAGCTTAGATTGAAAGAATTGATCGGCCGTGAAGCCGGGCCGGTGCGCATCCGGACCTACCACAGCCTGGCTCTATCAATAACAGGCAGCGTAAAATCAGTCCGGAATCCGGATAAAGATGATTCCACCTTTTTCAGCGGTTTTCTTAAAGATGCGGTGGAGATTCTGTCTGAGGAATCGGGTCTGGATCACGGAGCCCTGGGATGGAGAGATAATATTCTTTCAGGCTTACGTTATATCCTTGTGGATGAATACCAGGATATAAACGAACTTGAATATCGTTTTTTATCAATCCTGGCCGGCAGAAATGAAAAAGATACCGGCCGCAGACCAGGTATTCTGGCTGTTGGCGACGATGATCAAAACATCTATGCCTGGCAGGGATCAAATGTAAAATTTATTCACAGCTTTCAAAAGGATTATGATGCCGGAACCGTCTATATGACGGAAAATTACCGATCTTCCAGGGCGATTATTGAAGCCTCCAATGCTATGATTTCAAACAATAAAGACCGGATGAAAACAACCCCCATCAAACCGGCTGCCAGGGCGAAAAAACCTGCTGCAAATGAAAAGGTTACGCTTATCAAAAGCCCTGATCCGGTCTCAACCTTCCGGGCTGCCCTGGAGCTGGCAGGAGATCTACTGAAAACCGATAAATCGATAATACCTTCTCAAATATGTATCCTCTGCCGCACCAACAGAGAGCTCGACACAATTCAGATAATGGCCCGCAATATGTCAATCCCGGTAAAAAGCATTCGCCCGAGAAGACTGCCGCTTGTGTATACCAGGGAGTTCCTTTTGCTGCTGGATCTTCTGGGCTCCTGCCGGCAGCAGATTCTGAAACCTGAAACATTAAACAGCCTTATCTGCGGGCTGATTCAGGATAGCGGTTTTTCTAAAAATAATATCTGGCTCGGGACTTTCAGATCTGTCCTGGAAAATTATCTGGCTGAAATAGCAGGCTCACGGCTGCCTGTGGGAAATTTTATTGATTATATTTATGATGCCGCCCGGGATCCCCGGCAGTTGATTCAAGCAGATGAGAAGAAAATCCTGCTGGCCACCATGCACATGGCCAAGGGGTTGGAATTTTCCGTGGTCATTATTGCCGGTCAGCCACTTGTGCCCCTTATGCCCCTTATGCCCATTATGCCCCTTATAAAACAGGGCCTGGAGGATGAAAGACGTCTTTACTATGTTGCCATGACCCGCGCCATGCATCGGCTTTTCTGCCTGCATAATGATGCAACCGATAACCCTTTTATCGATGAAATCACAAATTGCGGTCAGACAGTCCGTAAAATTGTAAAACCGGTAATAACGGAAGACGACACAAGCTCATTAAACACTTTAATTTGGGAACTTGAACTTACTGATATTATAATATCTTTTCCTGCGTGGAAAAAAATCAAAAAAAAGTCCCAAATACTTTTGGCCGGACTGGAACCGGGTAACTCCAGCGGCTTGTTCATAAAAGAACATGATCATAACTATACAATCTACTGCCGGACTTTTCCCATTGCGCGACTTTCCGCTAAAGGCGCCGCAAGATACAAAAAGCTTCTGGCGGAAGGAATGACAACAGAAAAAATAATTTTTCTGGCTTCAATAAGATGGAGCGAGGAGGTGGAATCAAACAACCAGGAGACTGGCGACAAAAATAGAGGCCGATGGTTTACCGGCCTGTATCAGATAATAATGGGCAGATAGTGATGGGACTTCCCCATTATTTCCCCAAAAGAAGATTATTAGCCGTCTTCAGATCTGTTAATAATGGCCAAGTCATGCTCTACATCCTTTGAATTACAGGGGTAGGGTATTGGCCTTTGGGCTGGTTTTTTCTTGCCAATAGTTGCATAAAACCTAAATTGAGCAATTTTTGACTCAATCTGCACTGATTTCTTGCGCATCAAGTGTTCGCGAAAATCCCCGGCACATATATTTCCCGAAAATCACTCAGTTCAGGTATAATTATGACCAGACAAGACCAGAAAATCAAATAATTTATAAATATTCAGTAATGTTCAGTTGAAAAATTGCAAGAAAAAAAATGGGAGACTTAGAGTAAGTTCCCCTCCTCAGTATAGCGCGGACAGGGACATGAAAGATTTTGACCGATAAACGATAAAACATAGAGGGCATTAGGAGATCAGGAAACGTCCGTGACATATTGACATTCTTGTGTACTGGCTATAAATAGATTATATATACCCAGTACACGTTACGAATTTAAACAATTACACTGTGGTGACTTCTACTGTTGGTTATTAATTTTTAAGCATAAAGGAAAAAATAAATTATGGCTAAATTGAATGATGAAATGAAAGCATTATTTGACGAAGTACCGGTATGTGTTTTTGCTACGGCGGATAAAGATGGTATACCAAATGCGGTGCCGATACACTACGGCAAAATTATGGATGACACAAAGATTATGTTGGTCGATAATTTTATGAAAAAAACTTTGCTCAACATCAATGCAAATCCGAACGTATCCATATCGGTATGGAAAGGAAGTACAGGTTACCAATTTAAGGGGACCTCCAGGGTTGAAACATCCGGTGCCAATTTTGATCTGGGAGCGGAAATGGTAAAAAAAAGTATTCCTAAAGGAGTGGTTATCATAGATATTGATTCAATTTACATTACCAGTCCCGGCCCTGAAGCGGGAAACAAAGTTGA
>JAERRQ010000005.1 GCA_016735355.1 Desulfobacterales bacterium
ATTTTGGAGTAACAAATGTCTGATATTAAAAAACTCATAGAATGTGTGCCGAATTTCAGCGAAGGCCGCAATCTTGAAAAAATAGAAAAAATCGTGGATTCTTTTCGTGGCCGGGAAGGTGTCAAGCTGCTTGACTACCAGCGCGATAAAGACCATAACCGGTTGGTGGTTACGGTCATAGGAGAGCCTGAAAAGTTAAAAATCGCTGTTATTAATGCCATACAGGCTGCGATTGAACTTATAGATTTGCGAAAGCATAAGGGGCAGCATCCGAGAATGGGTGCAGTAGATGTCGTCCCTTTTATTCCGCTTGGAAATGTAAGCATGGCTGAGGCTGTTAATGTTTCAAAAGAGGTCGCCGGTATTGTTTCTGAAAGATTTGGATTACCTGTATTTTTATATGAGGAAGCGGCTGTTCGTCCGGAAAGAAAAAATATTGCGGAAATCAGGAAGGGTCAGTTTGAAGGAATGGCGGATAAAGTAAAACAACCTGAATGGACTCCGGATTATGGCCCTGGAAAAATTCATCCATCCGCCGGTGTTACTGCAATTGGTGCAAGAATGCCGCTTATCGCCTTTAATGTGAATTTGGATACGGATAAATTGGAAATTGCCGACAGCATTGCCCGGAAAGTACGGAACATTAGCGGAGGATTACGATTTTGTAAAGGGATCGGTATAGAGATGCACGAGAGGGGCTATGTTCAGGTTTCCATGAATATGACTGATTTTACCCGAACAGCGCTATACCGGGTTTTTGAACTTATCAAAATCGAAGCCCTGAGGTATGGTGTCAATATAATCGGCAGTGAAATAATCGGGGTTGTGCCGATGGCTGCCATGATCGACACGGCGGCTTACTATCTGAGACTGGAAAACTTTTCAATTGAGCAGGTGCTGGAGAATAGCCTGCTGGAGTTTATTCCATGAACGGTAATGTTGTAATTAAAAATGCTTCCGAGCTTGTAACCTGCAGCGGTTTTAAGGCCAGGCGCGGGGCCGGGATGAGAGATCTGAAAATAATCAAAGATGGCGCTGTTATTATTGAAGACGGTGTCATAAAAACCGTGGGTATGACCAAAGATATATCCGGCAATTATGATGAATCCGCCTTTGATCTTATCGATGCTGCAGGCAAGGCGGTCCTGCCCGGATTTGTTGATTCTCACACCCATTTTGTCTTTGGGGGGTACCGGCCGGAAGAATTTTCATGGAGACTCAGGGGCGACAGCTATATGGAGATAATGGCTCGCGGCGGAGGCATCCTGAGTACTGTTGAAGCGACCCGGGAGGCCTCAAAAGAGGATTTGATAGCAGCCGGAATCAAACGCCTCGACTCCATGCTGTCGTTCGGTGTTACAACAGTGGAAGGCAAAAGCGGCTACGGGCTTGACAGCCTGACCGAGATCAAACAGCTGGAAGTTATGGAGGAACTGGATCAGATTCATAATATTGATATAGTAAGAACATATCTGGGCGCGCATGCTGTTCCTGTTGAATATAAAGGCCGGACGGATGAATATATAGATTATATGATTGAGAGTGTAATTCCACGGGTAGCGCAGAGGGGTCTGGCTGAATTTTGCGATGTGTTTTGTGAAAAGAATGTTTTTTCACTTGAGCAATCCAGGAGATTACTGATAAAAGCCAAAGAGCTTGGATTGAAAATTAAAATTCATGCAGATGAAATTGTCCCTTTAGGAGGAGCAGAACTTGCCGCCGAGTTGGGAGCTGTTTCAGCCGATCATCTGCTGCAGTCATCTGATAAAGGCATTTTCGAGATGGCGGATACCGGTGTGATTGCGACGTTGCTGCCGGGCACTGCTTTTTGTTTAAAAGAGCCCTGCGCCAGAGCCCGTTTTATGATAGAAAGCAATTGTTCTGTAGCGCTTGCCACGGATTTGAATCCCGGGAGTTGTTTTACCGAATCAATACCGCTTATTATTGCACTTGCAACTCTCAACCTGGGTTTAACAATCGAGGAAGCCTTGATTGGATTAACAATAAACGGCGCCGCAGCTCTTGACAGAGCG
>JAERRQ010000392.1 GCA_016735355.1 Desulfobacterales bacterium
CAATTTAATCCTTATGACCGAAGATCCGGATGTTATGAAAGCCGGTGTCGAGGCCTGCGGATTTAAAAGACCTTTATTATATGCGGCCACAGATGCCACAGCCGATGCTTTGGGTGAGATTGCAAAAGATAATGATCTGCCCCTTGCGGTAAAAGCGGATTCTATTGAGGCGCTTATCCCATTGACGGAAAAATTAACCGGCATGGGTGTGAAGGATCTTGTTTTAGATTCCGGTTCAAGGGAGATCAAGCAGGCTCTTGAGGATCAGGTAGCAATAAGAAGAGCAGCTCTGAAATCAGGAAACAGGGCGCTCGGTTTTCCGACTATAACATTTCCCTGTGAAATGGCATCCAATTTAGACACGGAAGCCATGATCGCCGGTATGTTTGTCGCAAAATACGGCGGCATTGTAACACTTTCCGATTTTACCGGCGAGTCTGTTTTCCCGCTTCTGCTGGAGCGTTTGAATATTTTTACAGATCCGCAAAGACCTATGACAGTTACAGAGGGCATTTATGAAATCGGTAATCCCGATGAGAACTCTCCGGTGCTGGTCACAACCAATTTTGCATTGACCTACTTTATCGTATCCGGCGAAATTGAAGGGAGCAAGGTTCCTTCATGGCTGTTGGTCAAAGATTCCGAAGGCCTCTCTGTTATGACGGCCTGGGCGGCCGGTAAATTTGCGGGGGACGATGTTGGAGTCTTTGTAAAGAAATCGGGTATCATGGACAAGGTGAAACATACCGAACTCATCATTCCGGGATATGCAGCGGCCATTGCGGGTGATGTTGAAGAGGAGCTGCCCGGATGGAAGATTACTGTAGGTCCCAGGGAAGCTGCCCATATACCGGGATTTCTTAAAGCCCGGTAAAATTAGTTTTAGATTAAAGATTGAAGATTGAAGATTTACATGCTATTAATCTTCGATCTTCAATCTAAAAACGTCAATCTAAAAACTATGGAGGATTCATGTATCTAATCGGAGAAAGTTTAAACGTAATTTCAACAAAAATAGGCCGGGCATTTAAAGAGCGTGATCCAAAGCCTTTACAGGAAGAAGCCTTGTTCCAGAAAGAAAAGGGGATGGATTATATTGATATTAACCTGGGACCTGCAAAAAAAGACGGACATGAACTGATGCCCTGGGTAGTCGAGGTGGTTCAGGATGTTGTACCTGATGTTCCCCTGGCTCTCGACACATCGAATATCGACGCTATAGAAGCCGCCCTGAAGGTTTATAAAGAGACTCCCAAGCCGGTTTTGATCAATTCAATCATGTGTCGACCTGAGCGTTATGAGCGGATGGTTCCGCTGGCTGCCGAATATAACGCCGATTTTATTGCTCTGATGTGGGGTCCGGATGGACTTCCACGCGATGAAAATGAGCGTGCAGCTCTGGCGGTTGAGCTTCTTTATTTTGCCAATGAGGCCGGGATTGAAAATGAGAGAATATGGGTAGACGGCATAGTGACACCGGTTAATATCCAGCAGCCCCAGCTTATAAGCCTGATGAATTTCCAGGCTATGGTTCAGGATATTGCGCCGGGCGCCAAAAGCACCTGCGGTCTGTCTAACATATCGAACGGCCCGCCTACCAATCTGCGGCCGATTCTTAACCAGACATACATGATCATGCTGGAAAGAAACGGAATGTATTCAGTAATATCCGATCCCCTGGAAGAAAGGCTGACCGATATTGCCAAAGGGAAGCGTCAGGATATTGTAGACGTAGTTCACGCTACAATGGATGAAAATCCTCCGGCTCTTGATTCTATTTCGGATGAGTTAAAAGAATTTGTTAAGACAACCAATGTTATTCTTGGTAGATCACTTTATTCAGATTCATGGCTTGAAGTCTAAAGGTTTAGGGAACTTACAGAAAATAATCTACGCATCCTGTTTGCCCTTTTGTCCGTCTTCTACGTTGCGGTAACAGTTGTATAGTTCACTATGCAACTGTTACCACGCCTTGAAGACGAACAAAAAATCTGCACGATATGCGTAAATTATTTCCTTCCAGTTCCCTTATGGTTAGTGGTGAGTAAAAGACTCATCACTCATCTTTTTTTAATTTTTCTTTCCAGCGCGTCAATCCGTTTGCAAGATAATAGACATTATTATAACCGACAGAAAAGAACTTTTCTGCAAGCTCCCTCCCAAGGGAGCAGTGGATGCCGTCACAATATGTAATTATTGTAGTTTCCGGGTCTGTGCTGGATAAAAATTCGTCTATCCATTCGTCAAATCCTTTTTCATACAGGTTTACAGCGCCTTTTATATGTCCTTGCTCAAAATCACTTTCAGACCTGGCGTCAATGAGCAGGGAGGAGTCCTGCATTAATATTTTATATGCATTGCCAATAGATATCTCCCTGACGGCACTGTTACCATGCTGCAGTAAATCATTGTTTAAAAGCAGCGGTACTCCCCCGAATCTTATATGATCAGGCCTTACCTGATTAAAGATCAGGGAAATAACTGTTGCCGCACACAGTATTATTAGTATCTGATGAAATGTTTGTTTCATTATTAGTAACCGTTCACGGTTTACAGTAAACATTATTAAATTTGAAAAAATCTAACCTATCTGTCTCACATACTGATTGCCGAGTTTAACAAATTCCGGTACCGTCAAAGTTTCTGCTCTCCTGACAGGGTCAATGCCTGCCCGGTTAAGCAGGCTTAGCGCTTTTTTCGTATCTATATTGAGTATGTTTCCTGCCAGAGAATTTTTCAAGGTTTTTCTTCTCTTGGAAAAAGCTGCTTTTATGACCCTGAAAAGGAGCTGTTCATCATCTGCCTGATATTGAAGTTCAGTTTTGAAAGTCAGTTTAATTACTTCTGAATCGACTTTTGGTTTTGGAAAAAAAAGGGGAGCCTTTACCGTTGCGATCTTTTTGATATCAGCGCAATACTGCGCCATAACAGAGAGCCTGCTGTAATCTTTGCAATTTGGGCCGGCATAAATCCGTTTTGCCATCTCCTTCTGGAACATCAGTACTGCGCGGCTGATAATATCCCTGTTTTCTATAAGCCGGACAAGCAGCATGGAAGATATATTGTACGGAAGATTTCCTATTACTATGATTTTTTCCGTCCCGCCCTCTACAAGCTTTCTAAGGTTCAGCCGCAGTATGTCGCCGTTAATCAAGACGGTGTTGGATATGTTATATACAAGAAGCTCTGTTTTCAACAGATCAATCAGCCTCTGATCTTTTTCCACCGCATAGATTTTTTTTGAAGCACGTGCCGCAGGAACAGTAAGTGCTCCCAAGCCTGCCCCCACCTCAAGCAAGGTGTCATTGGAGCCTATTTCTGCTCGGGTAATTATCATTTCCGCCGTTGAAGGATCGGAGAGAAAATTTTGGCCCATTTTTTTTTGGGGGCGAATGTCCCATGCTGATAAGAGTGTTCCCGGTGATGTCATATTATAATTATCTGAAAATTTATAGGAAATGTGAATTTATTTTTGAGCGAGCCCCCTATGGCGTAACCGTTCACGGTTATCAGTTTACGGTTAACAGTTGGATCGGAATACAGACTATGACTCGTCATTTGAATTTACAGCAAGTCAACCGACTTTATAAATAATTATTCATAATCAAATGGACGTACTGATTTGTTAGTTTTGCCTTTTTTAGAAAACCGTAAACCGTGAACGGTTACCTTATGTCAGCAATTTTCTTTTTAATTTTCTTTTTAATTGTATTTTTAAAAATATTTTTCTGGTAATAAAATAAGCGGCAATACTGCAAGGGATGCCTAAAATGATACCGCCTGCCATCATAGCTATGGTTGCATCCCATCCTAGCCCCAACAGATCTTTGATGGATTCGTATTTTGTATCAAAGGGTTTGGAATTATCGAATAACATTGTGCCTACTTTATAAGTTCCAAGATAAAAGAAAGGGATGGTGAGAGGATTGCTGAACCAGACCCCGATCGCCGCGGCTATTTTGTTTCCCCGGAGCAAAATGGCTATAGTAACGGCAATGAGAGTATGAAAAGGTAAGGTTGGGGTGAAGCTGATAAATATTCCGATACCCATACCAAGGCCTATATGGTGCGGATCTCCTTCGAGCCGTTTGCATCTTTTTATGAATTGTTTTATTAGGTTTTTTGCAGGCATAGATATATTTTTATTGACCGGTCTTTTAAAATGTTATTATTTATCGCCTATAGATTTTTAAATATACACTATCTACCATGTGTTAGTGTCGCTTTCAATCTTTTCATCTATAGATTGTCACATAAATAATTTCACTGCGTTATCGGTCGTCGGAGTATTACAATACGCCTTTCTCCCTCTGGCCTTGTGCAAAATTTTAAAATTTGGTTATTATCTGACAATCTATAATTTATAGGGGCAATTTTTTTACTGATTCCCCTCGCTTAAAGGAGAGTATATGCAATATGTGCCTGATTTAGAAGCGCACGGCGGTGGACTGGCGCGTCTTATTGTGGAAAAAGAACGATGCCTGCTGCTGCAGGATATCGCCTTGAACCTGCCGGACATAACTTTAAACCACCGCCAGCTTTGCGACCTGGAGCTTCTCGCAACAGGCGCTTTTTCACCCCTTGAGGGTTTTATGACCCGGTCTGATTATGAATCTGTTTTAGACCGAATGCGGCTACAGAGCAATCTTCTTTGGCCCATTCCGATCTGTTTGGACATTTCAGCTCTACAGGCTAAAGCCTTGGAGGCCGGTCAATCGGTTGCGCTCAGGGATGCGGAGGGCTTTTTACTGGCGGTGATGCATGTGGAGGATATATGGCCCCTTGATCATGAAAAGGAGGCGCTGCAATCCTTTGGCACACTTGATGTAAATCATCCCGGCGCGGCATATATATTGAACAGGGCCGGAGAGTTTTACATTGGCGGACAACTTGAGGTTCTTAGTCTTCCCATTCATCCGGATTTCAAGCAACTTAGATTGACTCCGCATGAGGTGAGGGGGGTATATAAAAAATTAGGATGGCAAAGAGTTGTCGGATTTCATACCAGGCAGCCGATTCACAGACCTCAGTTTGAAATGACCATACGTGCCATGCGGGAGGCAAAGGCTAACCTGCTTTTTTTGCCTGCCGCCGGCATAACAAAAACTGGTGATTTTGATCACTACACCAGGGTAAGATGTTACAGGGAGGTGGCGCGTCACTATCCGCCGGATTCTTTTATATTAAGTCTGCTTCCGCTGGCAATGAGGATGGCCGGGCCTAAAGAGGCTATTTTGCATGCAATTATTTCAAAAAATTACGGCTGCACTCATTTTATAGTTGGGCACGGACATGCCAGCCCGGGCCTGAATAGCAAGGGAGAATCCTTTTACGATGATGACGCAGCCCGCAAGCTTGCCTTGGATTACAGCCACGAGATCGGTATAGAGGTGATCCCTTTTGAGGAGATGGTATATCTGTCTTTTGAAGATGAATACCAGCCGGTCAATGAGGTGACCGATGGTACCCAGAGAATATCTCTTACAGGCTCCGATATCCGGGAGCGTATCCGCAAGGGGAAAAAGATACCTGAATGGGCCAGTTTCCCGGAAGTTGTCCGGGAATTGCAAAAGGCCTACCCCTCACCGATAAAACAGGGCTTTACAGTTTTTTTAACCGGCCTTTCAGGAGCAGGCAAATCTACCATCGCCAAAATTATCTATTCCCGTTTTCTGGAGATTGGAGAACGGCCGGTTACCCTTCTGGACGGTGATATAGTAAGACATAATCTGTCGAGCGAACTCAGTTTTTCCAAAGAGCACAGGGATATCAATGTTCGCAGGATCGGGTTTGTGGCAGGTGAGATTACAAAAAATCGTGGTATT
>JAERRQ010000168.1 GCA_016735355.1 Desulfobacterales bacterium
TTTATTAACGGTGATGCCTTCATCGTTGATTATGATGATTATCATTAAGGAGTGAGGCCATGAGAAAAATGAAGAGGCAACCTACACATCCTGGAAAAATTATAAAAGAGGATTATTTGGATCCATTATCCATTACAATCAAAGATATGTCTGAATCCCTTGGTGTTTCCAGAAAAACATTATCAAAAATTATTAATGCAAAAGGCTCAATTACTCCTGATATGGCGTTACGACTATCGCGTGCTTTTGATACTACACCTAATCTTTGGCTGAGCTTGCAAAAAAATTATGATTTATGGTTTGCTGAAACTGCTTCAAAAGAATGGCAAAAGGTACAACCCATACCATCACATTTACTTCATTCTCATGTATAAAATATAGCAGGAAAGCGAACCAAGGCATAGAGAGGCACTGGAAAAAGCGGGCGACTTTTTTCGCTTTTATGCAGCTCGTCTAAAAGTTATCTTTTTGATTGTTTCCAAGGCTTCAGCAAGCTTCTCCCCGCCACTCATGCCAGCCATTCGCCAGTTAAAGCTCCAATCATTTTTTTATGGGCAGGTTAAAATGAATTATAATTTTGAATGGGATCCATATAAAGCACAACTTAATCATAAAAAGCATGGTATCCGTTTCGAAGAGGCCGCAACAATTTTTAGAGACCCGGAAGCATTAACAATAGTTGATCCTGATCATAGTAAAATTGAAGATAGATGGATAACAAGTGGGATTTCCAAGAAAGGAAGATTGTTGATTGTATGCCATACATTTCAAGAAGAAAACAAAGATTCGGTGATCATTCGGATATTTTCAAGTCGCAAGGCTATAAAGAAGGAAAACAGGCTATATGGAGGATAATTTATGAGAAAAGAATATGATTTTTCTAAAGGGGAAAGAGGAAAGTTTTATCGCCCAGACGCCAAATTGAATTTGCCAATCTATCTTGACGATGAAGTTATTACTTTCATTGAGAACATAGCGAACAAAAAAGACGTCGATTTATCATTTGTGGCCAATCAATTGCTTCGTAGTAATATGCAATTGGCTGAAGCAATGAAATAAAATTTTGGCGAACAAAGGCATGGAGAAGGACTGGGAAAAGCGGGCGACTTTTTTCGCTTTTGTGCAGGTCGTCTAAAAGTCATCTTTTTGATTGTTTCCAAGGCTTCAACAAGCTTTTCCCAGCCCCTCATGCATTATCGCGCATAGCAAAGCTAGGCGTATCTTACAGGGTGAAAGAACCTGTCGGGAGGAAATCAGTAATGATTTTCTGTAAGAGTGTTGTTTTTCACAATAAATTGAACAAAAAAAGGGAAAAATTTTCGGGAAAAAACGGGTCTTCATTCTTGACAAGTTTAATTTTTGTCAATCTTTGCTATTTTTCTTTCAAGCTTTTTGCCATTAGCACCTTACGTATGAGTAAGACGATACATTTAAGTAAGGGGGGACCATGGCGTTAGCAACTCTCACCACTAAAGGACAAGTTACAATTCCAAAAATAATAAGGGAATCTCTAAAATTAAACACCGGTGATAAAATTGAGATCATTATTACAGAGAAAAGAGATGCTATAATCAGGCCAGTTTCTAAAAAAGTAGATGATATTTTCTGCAGATTGCATAAACCAGGCAGAAAAGCTGTGTCTCTTGAAGCTATGGACGATGCGATTAGAAATCGAATAAGAGATAAATTCAAATGAAAGCCATAGATACAAATATCTTAATTCGGTTTTTAGTTGGCGAAGACGAGATACAAGCACAGAAAGTATATTCAATTTTTAAAAAAACTGAATCAGAAAAAAAAGAACTATTTGTGCCGCTACTTGTAGTTTTAGAAATGATTTGGGTTTTAGAATCTGTCTATGATCTTTCTGATTTGTTAATTGCACATTCTGCTAAAGTAAATGGTTGCGAGGCTGTTATTACCTTTGATAAGGAAGCTTCAAAATTAAATTTGTCAAGAATGAAGACCTGACCCCGTTTTTTTCTCTCTTAGGGACAAAAACTATATTGTACTTGCAATACCATAAAACATGTGATAACTTTTGAAATCTGCTCATTTGTTCTCCTTTTAGGATTGCGGGAACAACTCTATTAGGAGATACATCTGGGCAGGTCTCTACGCAAAGCTTTTTTTACCCCCGCCCACAGGGCGCGGTTTCCTAAAATCTAATGAAGATTTTAAATCCATAGATGGTGTTTCCGCAGATATATACCCTGTGTCAGGTGATGAGTTGGGTATCACGGGAAATGAGTGGGCTCTTCACGTTCGTAATCTTTACAGTGCCAGTTGGTATGACGTTAAGATGTTCAACGAAGTTTTGAGAGGTGCGAGAAAAGTTTTTGGCGGCACTATAAAAGGCGACTATGGTACTAATCGATATGCTCCATTATGGGATGATGAAAGCACACCAATAAGCAGAGGTATTTCTTCAATTTACGGCCATGTAAATCAAGAAATATCGGCAGTAAAATTTGCATTGCCGGAATCATCCATAAAGCAGCCCGAACCTAGCGGCGAAAAAATAGATGATTTTCTTGAATATACCCAAAGCCTATGTCCCAG
>JAERRQ010000048.1 GCA_016735355.1 Desulfobacterales bacterium
TTTATCAACAGGACAGAACGCCTTTTATAAAAGATTTAAACGATGCAACAGAGCATTTGGAAAAGCTTGTTGAAGAAAAGAAACACGAAGTACTGGGAATGGTGATGGATATTCTTACAGACACGCTTCAGAAAAAAAATATTCCCGTCCACAGGACCTATGTCGCCGAACTCAGAAACATCTCCACGGAACTGTCCGGCGTATTCAGACCCATGGATCATGTGCTGGATTATTTTGAAGTCATCTTTTCAACAGAAAAAAACAAAAAGGCAAAAACCAATAAGGCCCGGCGGATTATCGACAGTATCACCGACGAAATCAGGGGGCCTGTTGAAAAAATGATCAAAAAAATAAAAGGGCATTTGTAGTTGCAAGAGTTGGGGAGAATAGAGAACATCCCTGTGTTTTGAAGAACTCCCTTAATATCGAAGATGAGCAAAATACTGCAAAGATGGCCTGAAGCTGTGATGCATAGTTGGGGAAATTATTTTGCCCCCGTTTTTTAGGGTTCCCTTAAAAAGAATTCGACTATAGATCCCCACGGTCCAGACTTCTGTATTGAATTGCTTCGGAAATATGATCAACTTTTATGTCTGTTTCTCCTGCAAGATCTGCAATTGTACGAGCAATCTTCAGCACTCTATTATAGGCCCTGGCTGAAAGACCGAGTTTGTCGATAGCTGTTTCAAGGAGGGCGCAGCATTTATTATCAATTTTGCAGTATTTTTTAATGTGGCGGCTGCTCATCTGCGCGTTGCAGTATATTTTGGTACGTTTCAATCTTTCCGATTGCAGGGCACGAGCTTTTGTAACACGTTTTCTGATTTCCTCCGAAGTTTCTGCCATGGAATCCTGCATGAGATCTTTGTATGGAACAGCCGGCACATCTACATGAATATCTATCCTGTCCATTAGCGGTCCTGAGATTTTCGACCTGTATCTCTGGATCTGCTGGTAAGTGCAGCGGCACTCGTGTTTCGGATCGGACAAATACCCGCAGGGATAGGGATTCGAAGTTCACAGACCCGCTTAAATCCTTGCATCCTTTAAACATTTCTGTTGAGCCCCCATATTTTAAACAGCCAGAATTGCCTATTAACGACCTCAACCTCCCATAAAAACCTTATTATACAACCGGTGATCTGTGCAAAGTCTTAAAGATTACCCAAGACACATTTCGCCAACGAATCTATCGTGGCTATGACCCCGAACCAGACCGCTGTGACAAACACCGTCGCTTCACCTATGACCAAGCCAAATCCATAATCGAGATTGCCCAATCCCTTATCAAACAGGGAATCTTTAAAGCTGGTACATAAATTTATTTTCCATAATAGCAGAAAATGCGACATTAATGACCGTTATGCTTATTGATTTACACCGTATTTTTTCATCTTAGCTTCAAGTTCTTCATCATTTATTAAACGAGTTTTTATATTTTCAAGACATTTGGCGTCTATTTTTGGTACAGCCTTCTTAACGATTTTGCTTATAACCTCTATTATTTTATCTTTAGGCGGAGGTGGCTGGAAATCGTGTATAATTTTTTCTTGTTCTGAGATTGATAAGGTATCGAAATCAGATTTTTCTTTTAATATTTTTTTGTATATTTTTTTCCCCAACCAAATGGGTTCATCTCTGGTAAAGGACAATATTTCTGCGATTACGTTTTCTTCAGAATTCACTTTTTCATCTTCTGATTTTTCTTTCCAATCCGTGACCCCTACTCTTGAATATAAATTACCAACCATCCAACCAAGTTTTGGTTGGAATTCCGTTGATAGGCTACCTACTCTTGCAGATACAAGATTGTCATAGTGTAGGGCAGCTTTTACGGAAATAGCGACTCTTAAAACGGCAACTGAGGGAATTGAAATCCCAGAGTCAAGATCAGGATGCAAGTAAAATAGCCCTAACGTATTTTCATTTTGGTTCACAAGACGTTCGGCTAAAGCACTTACGATTTTTTTCTTTTGCTGATCATAGATTCCCGGTGCCAAATATCCAAATTTATCCTTCAGAGAATCGCTAATAATGTCGCGTAATGAGCGTATTACAGATAAACTTATATGTGTGGCACCACATTGCCCCCCTTTATTTTGCCTTCTTACCATGTCGCATGATTGGGTTAGTATAAGAAAGCCTCGATACTTTTCTTGGGCAAAATAAGGATGAACGTCTTTGAATAGGTCTAATAATGCTTCGTTAGGTTCTAGCAGGTCACCTTGATGTAGATCAGAGTCTTTCTCAAATTTTTCATAAGTCCAATGCATGATTGAAAATTCATTTTATCTTGTCAAAGTTATGTTCTTTGGCTCTGGTATCTCCCTTGGAGCAATGCGCAACTTAATCTCTCCACCCGTGCGACTCGTTGGAACTGATTGGATTGTTACAGAATGTTGATATGTTCTTTCTGTTTTGGCTGATGGTTCAGTCCTTGCTGAACCGTACTTGATTCTATCCGCTTTAGTATATGTTGAATCTTTTGAGCCTTTAAATGTATCAGGCATTATATTTCATCCTCCTTGCAAATTTTAAGGACTGAACACATTATAGTTTTGGTGATATCCTGAACCTCTTGAATTGGCGTTTTTAGCCAGATTTTTAGTATTTCATTATCGACTGATTTTGTGTCAAAATTTAGTAAGAATTGATATTTGGTTGCTTCTTGCGTTACCATATGAAGGTTAATCGTACCGTCCTTCCATAAAAGTGATCTACGAGTTTCCCTTTCTGCAATTTCCAGATTGTTATCAGATATGCTATCATCTAACATTGGCTTTAATAATTTTAAAAACTCAGGCTTGGGGTCTTCCAACTCATAGCGAACGTTAAAACCGACTGCAGATAATGGTGTTTTTGGCAAAGAGTCTATTGCTTTTTGGCAATATTTCCTTGATTTTTCGAGCGAGTCCCAATCATTTTTTTTGCAGTCGATAATAAGTCGTTCAAAATTCGCAGATACCAAAAGACCCTCGATTTTAACTTTAGACGGCCCCATTGCATCTAGGGGAACCAATACCTCGATAGGAAGATCACCAGTTTTGCCAAAAATATGCTCTGCAATTCCTTTGGGAGTTAGAATAGCTGGGTTCCATTTACCAACAACAACGGTACTCCATCCAATTGGTTTTAATTCGCTCATTTTTCAAAATCTCTGGTATAAGTTATTTAAGTTTGAAAATTTTTAACATAAAATCCCAAAATCTATAGTGATAATAAAAAGACATAAGTACCCTATCATAAGTTTTTCAGTATCTCAAAATTTTAGATTCTTTAAAGAAGTTTGATTATTGAAACGTATATACCTCAAAATATATGCTCACGTACTTACCTTGAGT
>JAERRQ010000206.1 GCA_016735355.1 Desulfobacterales bacterium
GCCTTGATTTTAAGCTGCATAGCGCTTTCAATATTTATGGAATTTTGTACCGAATCAATAGTAATCTTATTGCTTCCTGTTTTATCAATGATTTCGATTTTTTCCTGGCTGGATGAGTCATCAAGGAGAATCTTATGTCCAGCCTTGGTATGTATTTCTATCTTCTCTTTTTTTTGTTCATGATCGTCGGTAAAAACGATCTCATGTCCACTGCGGGACTTGATTTTTCTAATATTGTTCTTACCATCAACATTGCTTTCAGGAGGTTTATCCACACCATTCCAGAGGCTGCCTATTATATAAGGGTGGCTCATTTCTCCTCTATCAAAGGCCACAAGCACCTCATCTCCAACCTCAGGCAAAAAAAAGGTGCCTCGATCATTTCCGGCCATAAGTGTTGCTACCCTGGCCCAGTTACTTTGATCTGTTTCGCCACGCCAGGGAAAGCTTACTTTAACCCTTCCAATTTCTTCGGGGTCGTTATTGTCAGTAATGATACCTACAACAACACCGTAAATTTGACCTGTTTGGGATTCATCTTCCTTATTTAATAGGTCTACCAGGCTCAAATTACAATCCTCCTTACCTGAAGAGTTGTCTTATACCCGCTCTTTCCGAATATGTGTTTTGCAGATTTTATATAGTAATTTCCACTAAACATCTCCCCCAATCCTTCAATCTTTATATTGTTGCCGGGTCTAAGATCCACATCACCAATAGACTCCAGGCTTCCCTGAATAAAATTATTGATTGCCTTTTTAAGCTCTACTTTAGCTATGTCTTTTGCTTCATCCTCCGAGCTAAACGCTTTATCTTCAACTACTTGAGGTTCCGGACCCTCTGATGCTTTTATTAATTTTTCTAATGAACTAATATCAGGGCCTGTACCGAGATCTTTAAGTGTTAAACTTACCTTAATGGGCTTTGTTGTTTCTATATTCCATCCGGAAACAACAACTTTGCTTATTAAAGAGGCCATGCTTAATCGAGGGCTAAAACTGATAAGATTCTTTCTATACTGAAAAGTCTTAACTGTTTTTTTATTGTTTTTTGTATCTCTTGGCTTTCTGAAGTAAAGCGTCCCTCCTTGAAGAAAGAATTCAAAACCCGACTTATTTGCTAATCTACGCAAAAAGTTATAATCTTTTTCCCCTTTTTGTCTTTCAACTTTGCTATATTTTTTTTTTGAGTCCTCAATACCAGCGCTGTTTAGATGATACTTTGTTGATAGCTCTCTTGCTATGTCCGAATGTTTAACATCAATATCGTTAACTTTAGTCATTTTTTTCTGCATTGTATGTGATAGATCATAACCTTCCACAGTTAAACTGGGAATGCCGGTTGACGGAAAGCTGGGAGAAAGAGCTTTTATGGTTCCTTTAAAAAGACTGTTGCTTTTCTTCCCTGCGTAACCGAAGTAAATCTCGACCTTATTTCCCGGACTTAAACACGGATTTTCAAGCCAGATAAATCTCTGCGTTTTTATATCTAATCCTTCATTTAAAGTAAGATCAAATTTGCTCGGAGCATCTATGCTTTCATCCACCGAGACTCTTATTACTGCAGTAGTTGGTAATGGTTCGCCTTCAATTTCAATACGACAGATTGGTGCATATACATCAAGATTGGCAACAACGGCCATAAATTTACTCCAATGATGGAATTATTATCTCTTTACCTGTCTCAAGGATTCTTGGATTATCAATTTTATTGGCCTCAGCTATGGCTCTCCACATTGTTGGGTCCCCGTATTCTTCAGCAGCGATTAGCCAAATGCTGTCTCCCTGTTTTGTCATATACGCTTTTGACCTGTCTGGTGATTGAACAGTCCTTTCTCGGATATTCAGCTCCATCTTATACTCTTTGAGGGTAATATTGAGTTTCGCTCTCACAGGTACCCCGTTCGAGAGGAACATGGTGAATCTTTTTGTTACCCTTTCCAGCACACATACAAAAGGCTCAGCAGACAGCATTCCCCATATGAAACGTAATGGTGGAGGTGCATGTAGTTTAGGGTCGATGTTCATGAGATTAGAAAGCTGATCAGTGAGTTCTCTTACATCAGTTCCCTTTTCATAGGTATCGTAAAAAACCTCAAGAGTGATACTGCCGGCATTCCCTTTTACATACTGCAGGTAAGGTGATTCCAATCCGGGAATAGAAATCTCGGTAAATGAGTTACTCTTTTCCACGGAGTATTCCGGAGGAAAGTAAAGTATTTCTATCTCTT
>JAERRQ010000009.1 GCA_016735355.1 Desulfobacterales bacterium
TTCGTTTCAATATAAATGGGCCAATGGCCTTGCCGTTGATTTTAATTACATCCGGCAAAAAACCAGGAACAAGGATATGGGCGGCCAACTGGCATACTCTCCAAAGCACAAGACCAAAACAACAGTTAAATATGTTTTAAAAACAGCCACACGGCTTGAAACGATTATCAGGACCGTAAGCAGTCAATACAGTGACGTAAAAAACATAAAATCACAAAAAATCGATTCATATTCAACCGCCGATTTTAAAATAATTCATCCCGTTAAAATCAAACAGATGCCGGTTGAATTTTTTCTTCACATCAACAATATATTTGATGCTGATTATGAAGTCCACTACGGTTATCCGGATGACGGGTTCCGGTTTATCAGCGGGTTCAGTATAACTTTGTAGGAGACTATTATGAATAGAACGGCAGAAAAAATACCCATTCTCCTGGCAGCCTTCGGCACCACCTCCAAAGCCTTAGCAACATATTCTTTTATCGACGATATTGTAAAAAAAAGATTCCCTGATCATGAAGTATTATGGTCTTACTCGTCCAGAATGGTTAAAGACCGGATAAAGAAAAAAAGAAATATCGAGTTAAAACATCCCTGCCGGGTTCTGGCCGAATTAAAAGCTCAGGGCTTCGCCTGGGCTGCAGTTCAATCACTGCACCTGATGTGCGGGCATGAGTTTTACCGCCTGGTGGATGAGGCCAAAGAATGCGATATAAGAACATCAATAGGCCTGCCCCTGCTCTACTCACCCATAGATTACAAAAAGGTCTTGGCAGCACTCGATTATTTAATTCCTTTCGGTAAAGAGGATGCAGTCGTCTTTATCGGTCACGGCACTGATCATTCAGCCTGGGCAACCTATGCCGCCCTTTTGAATATGCTGCGCGAGTCCGGCAAATCGAATGCCTATGTAGGAGTTGTGGAGCAAGGACACGCCTCAATGGAAGAAGTTGTCAGAGCTGTCAGGCGGGCGGGATATAAGCATGTGCTGCTTGTGCCTTTGATGCTTGTAGCCGGAGTCCATTTTATGGAAGACATGGCCGGCGACGAAGAGTCATGGAAAACAGCCTTTGAAGCAAAAAATATTTCCGTATCACTGGAGCAGAAGGGATTAGGCCTTAGCAACAGTATTATAGAAATATTTCGCCAACATATTCATGATGCCCTTGATGTTATTCCATCAGGGGAATAGCGAAAATCGGGGGACACATTAATTCAAAGCAACAGGTATGATATCCCCCGAATTACCTGCATTCCATTTTAAAACTCAATCTTGATAAGGGCTCGCTCAAATAAAACAAAACGGCCATTTTTTTGAATTCAAAAAATTCTGGGTTTCCAACCCTGCTTTAAACAAAGAGTTCATGACTGTTTTTCTCTATTTTTTATTTTCATAAAAAGACGCTGCTGTTCAACAAGGCCGCTGGTCAGCCTGATCTTGCGATGCTCTTGTGCCCATTGCAGCATTTCATCTATAATTTTTCGATTTTTATTATAATCATAGGCGCGCAGTTCCCTCCGTTTTATTTCATCAAGAGCTGCGCCCGCGCGCTGCCAGGTTTTGACCCATTTTTCCGTCTGTTTATTTTTTACAATACCTTCCATAATCAAACCCCGTATCTTCTGAATATCCGGTGCCGAAAGTGATGAACCAGTTTCACTGTTCCGTTATTATCATGCCCTTCAACAGCTTTCCGGCGGATAGTGGAATATATATGCTAAATCAATCCCGCCAAGACCTGATAAGGAATGTACGTGGTTTGTATGTTTTCTGAACTCCCACATTAAACATATCCGGCAATTATGGAGGAATCATTGACCGATTCAAAATCGATTCTATGAAGTTTTTTTACACCGGCTTCCGTCAGCATGTCCATTATCTGCTGCTCGGAATACGACCGTCCGGCCGGTGTCCCCACAAGCATGTTAAGGGCAAAAAGGGCCGGAAAAAGAGGGCCGTCCATATTATTGTTCAAAATAAAATCGTGGATCAGAATCATACCGCCCGGTTCCAGCGCTGAAACAGCCCGGCCTATTATTTTGCGACAATCTTCGGGAGATTCACTATGAAGAATATGTGACAGCCAGGCCGCATCATACTTACCCTTAATATCTTCGGCCGTATAATCTCCTCCCTTAAAATTGATTCTTTCAGCCAGGTTGAAACGGTCAATAATCTTTTCAGCAACCGGCCGGGTGGCAGGCAAATCAAAGACAGTGGCTTTAAGATCCGGATACTGCATGCAAAAATGAATGGCATAGGTTCCGGGCCCGCCTCCCATATCTAGCAAATGGCGCCGGCCGGAAAGATCTATTACAGCCGCCACCGCCGGAGCCAGATTCATGGCAAGATTAAACATCCCCATGAGAAAGTTTTCCCTTTCCTCTTTTTCCGCATGAAACACCTTGTCTCTCAGGGGCCTGCCGTCAATAACAGCCTGATCAAGACGATTCCAGGATTCAACCAGTCGATGATGAAGCATTATAATATGCCCCAAATATTTTGGGGAGTCTTTGATAAGGAAAGCAGCGCTTAAAGGGGTGTTGGTGTATTGATTGTCTTTTTTTTCGAGAAAATCCATTGCTGCAAGGGTGTTTAACAGCATGACCGTCCCCCTGGGGTCGCTGTTCAGTTTTTCGGCAATTTGCTTGCCGTTCATACTTTCTTTGCCCAATATGGTAAAGATATCCAGCTTAACTGACGCATGCAGGGCGCAGGTTTCCCAGTAACTGCCGGACATCTTTAATATTTTCCCCGGGTTCAATTCTTGTGTGGACATTGTGCCTCCTGTTTAAGGCCGGAGTAAAAAGGTGATACTCCGGATATTAAAGTCTATATAGGCTCCCGAAAATAGGTAATCGAATCAACAACCTTGATTTTTCCTTTGTCATAGGGTCTGCTTAATTTTGCCACAATCCGGGTTGCTTTTTCCGGTTCAAGGCGTTTTGCATAATAAACAAGATGTCTGGAGATGTTGTCATCCGAATATTTGGCTTCAATCAACTCTATAAGGCATCCTTCTTTTATAACCGCAAAATCGACCTCCCGATCTTCAAGAATATAAGGTGTGATATAATGCATACGGATATTTTAACCAATACTCCAAAACAGTCAAGGCTGTTTTGGAGTGTGGTAGCATTTAGCCTTTTTTATGCTGCCCACCTCAAACCGTTTGATGTATATTCAAATATCAGTTCAAAGACATTATTGCATTTATTTTGAAAAATATTTCTCTCGTAAGTTTTGGGCAATGTTTTGTCCAATACTTCATCAACTGCTGCTTTTACCCTGGCCCGGCTTTGCGTGTCTTTGTGCCAGTCTTGTATGAGAACCTTTGGATGCTCTTCCAATAATCTGTGGAGCAGGGATTTTGCGGCAAGTTTTACTTTTTTCTCCTCACTCTTTGTCATTTTTTCTTTTTTCAGGATGTCAAACAGCTCAAGTTCGTCTTCCGTGAGTCCTT
>JAERRQ010000335.1 GCA_016735355.1 Desulfobacterales bacterium
TTCTCCTATTTTTATGCCGCGCTGCTTTCCCCTGCCGACAACGCCCATTTTTGTTACCGCAGGGAATCCTGCATCCATCAATGCTGAAAGAACACTATCCGTTTTTTCCGGTCTTATAATCGATCTGATCATTATCATGCTGGTTATTCTCCTGTATGAATATTTTTTTACACCTGGATAGACTATCCTGCTATACCGTATTCTATCAGCAGCTTTTCCAGATCGTCCATCTCCATTGGAGACGGGATAACAAATTTGTCATTCTCACCCATTTTTTTTGCAAGTGCCCTGTATTCATCAGCCTGAGGATGTTCCGGTTCAAACTCAATGACTGTTTTTCTGTTTATCTCCGCCTTTTGAACCATGTTATCCCGCGGAACAAAATGAATCATGTGTGATCCAAGCTTCTCTGCAAACGCTTCTATCATTTCCACTTCATTATCTACCTGACGGCTGTTGCAGATAAGACCGGCAAGCCGGATTCCCCCTGTTTCCGCAAATTTCAAGATCCCCTTGCAGATGTTATTTGCCGCATACATGGCCATCATTTCGCCTGAAACAACGATGTAGATCTCTTTTGCCTTCCCCTCTCTCATGGGCATGGCAAAACCGCCGCAAACCACGTCGCCCAAAACATCGTAAAAAACATAATCAAGATTTTCGTCTTCATCAAATGCGCCGAGTTGTTCCAGCAGGTTAATAGAAGTAATAATACCCCGGCCGGCACACCCAACCCCCGGCTCGGGGCCGCCTGATTCAGTGCATAAGATGTTGCCGAAACCTGTTTTGCGGATATCCTCAAGATCCACATCTTCGCCTTCTTCCCGCAGGGTGTCCAAAACAGTATGCTGGTTCAGACCGCCAAGCAGCAGCCTGGTAGAATCCCCTTTTGGATCACAGCCTACGACCATAACCTTGTTTCCACTTTCTGCCAGACCGGCAACAGTATTCTGGGTCGTCGTTGATTTGCCGATACCGCCTTTTCCGTAAATTGCAATTTTTCTCATTTTCCAGCTCCTGACTTTTTTGTTATTAAAATCGAATTTGATTTTGATGGTAGCATTTTCAAAAATCTAAAATGCTGTAAAACTTTTTCTAATATAATTTATAAGATAACATATCAAAAAATGTGCCAAATAATGACAACTCATTGACTTTGCAAATAACTATTTGAAATATAATTAAATATTATCATTCCCTATTTAAGTTTATAGGGAAATGTATCAAAAAGAATCATACAGAACTGTTATGTTCAAGGCTGAACATAACGAAATATATGGTTAGCTGTCTAATGATAAAATGATATAAATTAAGGGGGTTATGTATGGTAACTTCAAAAAAGTAATATATTATATAATATTCTTCAAAAATGTAATATTTTATATAGTGACCTCCAAAAATGTATATCAGAGGAGTTTTTTTTTGCAAATTTCATTCACTGCAAAAGTCTGGTGACTAATTTTTGAAATATTGGCTTGATTATACCGCGGAAGGTTATAAATTGCGTTTTTTTCGGTGAGCAATGAGCTTCAAGAGCAAGTAATTATGGGTAATTTATAAAATTCACGATACTTAAGTAACTATCCCACAAAATATACGTGAAAAGTTAGGTGTTTTTCCATCCGTAGAGGTCGATTTTGTCGAAGAGAAAGGGCGTGTTTTTTTAGTCAAACGAAAAGAGAAAACAGCTAAAATCCAGATATTTAAAAAAGTGAGAGGGGTTGCAACAGTTAAAATGACGACTGATTAAATCATGGCTTTAACTATAGGAAACAAGTGAAAGGGGTATTAATCGACTCCAATATTATTCATCTGAAGATCAATCCTACCACCTCAAAAAATGCTATAAATCTTCTCAAACCATTTTGGGAACATCCCCCAACGTCGTCCTTGTCAAACGATTTCCTACATGATACGCTTGACTCACTTTTAAGAACATGTGCCGTGCCCGGCACACAACCATACAGGTTGAAAAAATTTAACCCAACCTAAAGCCATCTTTTTTATCCTTCTTTCACTGTAAGCCGGTAGCGGGAACAGGGACAAAATCGAATGAAAAAACTTCCAATCGGAATACAAACCTTTGCCAAGATAAGGCAGGATAATTTTTACTATATTGATAAAACCGATCTGGTAAAAAAACTTGTAGATAATGGTGAATACTACTTCCTGTCACGTCCCCGGAGATTTGGGAAAAGTCTTTTCCTTGATACTCTGAAGTCTGCTTTTGAAGGAAAAAAGGAATTATTTAAAGGCTTGTACCTTGAAAATCATTGGGATTGGGAAATAGAGTATCCTGTAATAAAGATA
>JAERRQ010000275.1 GCA_016735355.1 Desulfobacterales bacterium
AGAGCCATAAGCCGGTTGCGGATATCGCCAATGGCGAGCATTTTAAAAGCCCGGCGCAATGTGGCTGAACTGCCCCCTGAATCAAATGGCGTTATAAGATGGATGGAGTTATAGGTGTATTTTGTAAGGGTGGAGCTCAGGTGACGCAGTGCCGAGCCACCACTGAAAAAAAGGAGTCTTGGACCGAGTTCCGGCGCCTTGGTGTATCGCGCCAGCTTGACGCTGTTCGGCAGGAGCTCTTTACGCCTTATAAAAATTGAGGTTGTTTTTTGTTCCATATCCACCTGAATCAAGTTGACGCTCTGTTTTCGCTCTCTTGAGAAGAGATCGAAATCATACCATCATCCCCCTGCTTGTATCGTTCCTTCCAGGCAAGCCGTATGGTTAATTTGCACTCTTTCCCCTTTTTCCCTGCCTTGATTTTAATTTTCAGGGGGCTTTCAGGGTGTAAGATAATCTCCTCTTTGGAAGTCTTAAAGACAAGACGGTTGTTTTCAAGCCCTTCAAGGATAGCATCAATGTGGCTCCGAATCATGGCCAATTCTTCTTCGTTTTCATAATCAAATTTTTGTTCAGCCATTTTTTGTATCCTCTCTTTTTCTAAGTTTTTGTAATCAAATTTCTGAATAGCCTTTTTTTGTTCTGAAAATCTTCAAATATGGCTGTTCAGTTAAAAAAGCGACATGCAAATATCAGCAGCTTCGGCAAAATTCACACCGCCGCTAAACTCAACCACCCGGCAGCGTGAAAGGGTTTCAATGTATTTTTCCATGGGTTGATCCTTTAGCATTCCCGCCCCAGGGATATAGAAGAGGCCGGTTGATTTCATGAAAGCCGGTATAAGCTCTTGCCGTATTGCCGGGTCTACTGAACAGGTAACCATGGGACCGGCGTCGCGCTGCCAGTTGAGCAAACAGAGAAAATCCATGGGAGCATTAAGGACAAACCTGTTCGTTCCAAAGCATTCATCAATAAAGACATCGTATTTATTTTCAACTTCCCAAAGCTCATCAATCGGCATATTTTTATAACGAGCCTTGTCTTCAGGCGACAGGACGTCAGCAAGATCAGAATTATTCAGTGCCGTGCCCGGGTTAATGCGGGGTAGTTTGGCCACACCGTACATGGAGGGGATCTTCTCTTTCGGATCAACCATAAGGCGGTCGTTTGAGACAAAGGTAGTGCCGTGGCTCATGAGGTGCAGGGCCAGGGTCGATTTCCCCATGCCGGAAAATCCGGCTATGGCCATACCTTTTCCCTTGTATTCAACTCCAGCGGCATGACCAAGGAGGCAGCCCTGATTTAATTTCCAGGCAATAAAACGGTTATTAATGAAATTGATAACCTGATTGGCGTTTGCAAGACAAGGACCTGCCGCTATATTAAGATCACCGCCAAAAACAAATGTCATACCGGTGATTCGCTTATGCACAAGGCGGCCATCGGGAGCAAGGTCAAGCCACTCTTCCTTTATTTTTATTTTGCCCGGATCCGGTGTTTTTACCTGAAGTGGGACATCAAACTCCGGAGGCTCACATATAATGGCCTGAATGTTTATATCCGGAATTCGGCTGCCGGCGGCGAGAAAGGGAGAAAAATAGTAAATAAGGTTGTCCGCCAGTTCCTTATGACTGCAATGTACGTTAATTCTGCAATCTTCAAAGCACAAATAGACCTGATGCTCAAGGATGGCACCCTGCAGCATATCTGTAGAAAGCCGGCTTAGATCCTGAATGTGAAATTTCATTGAGAAATCCTTTCTAGGGCATATTCGGTGTAGGCTTTAGCGGCGTCAAGATTTCCGGCTTCCATAATGCCGCGGAAACCTCCAAAAGCCGAAACCTCGAAGACAAGCGGGCCGGCAGATGTCAGGGCAACATCAACGCAGGTAAAATCGAGTCCGAAAAGCGATTGTGCCTTGTGTGCCAGATCAATTATCTCAGCAGACGGTTTATAAGCGCCATAGCTTCCGCCGGAAGCCGTGGTAGTATTCCAGGCATGGGCAGCCTTGTAGCGGGCGTAGGTGATCAAATAGTCTCCACCAAGAAACACAATACCCAGATCATGTTTGCCGAGGTCGATTTTTTTCTGGATGTACATGGTATTGTTTTTTTGGTGATACGTCTCAATCTCCTGCCTTACTCCATTGCCATTCTTAATGACGCACATACCCCGCGCCTTGGTGGAATAAAGGGGCTTAAAAACCGCTTCGCCGTATTCTGCTACTGCTGTAAGCGCTGCATCAATGTCTTCGGTGATGGTGGTCGGAGGCATGGGAATGCCACCGGTCTGCAAGGTAATAGTACAGGCAAGGCGATCAAGAACCCTTAGAATGCTTTTTGGTTTTGAAAATATGGGCATCCCCTTCTCGCTCAGGTAACGAAGTGTTTCCAGACGTTCCAGCAGATCGGGAAAACAGGCAGAACCGATTTTTTTGATTAGTATGCCATCAAGGGCGCCGAGGTCGTTATTGTTATAAAAAAGCCTGCCGTCAGGCAGGGAAAGGCTGATTTTGGACATATCCACCAATAACCTGTACCCTGTCGCTGCTTCAACGGCATCAGCAAGTCTTTCCGATGACCAGCCACCCGGTGTTCCAATTACAGCTATCTTCATTTTTTTTCCTTGTTTTTAGTAAAAGAGTATTGCCTCAGGGAGGCAAAATTGTCTCCAGGGACGTTTTTTCTCGTGGAAACAGATAATTTTTTCCATTAAAAAATTGGCTCGCAGGGTCATCTCCTTGGCAAATGTCTCGTTTAATTCAAACCGGATGGAGGTAAGAAAGGAACGTGCCAAAGCCAGTGCCATTCTGGCGTCAAAGGTGGTGTCCCCCTCTTTTTCACAAAATTCACGGGTAAAGGAGAGCATTGAACCAATAACATAATCAATTCGCTGCCTGATGGATAAATCAAAGACCGGCATACGAAAATTTGAAATGATAATAACCGAGATATCCTGAAGAAGATCCGTCTCCCTGGAACGATAAAGATCAATAAAATGAATCTGTTTGCTCTCATTATCGAAAAGTATATTATTCGAATTAAAGTCCCCGTGAATAAATGTGAATAAAGGGGCAGGCAGCAACTGTTCCACAATCTGACATTTTCTGACCAGCCTGGTTGTAGATTCAACAGTTACACTGCCAAGCTGTTTGTTATTGCGAATATACTCCGGATGTACCCTGCTGATGGGATCAAGCCGGGCAAGGAGCTGCCCCATATAGTTTGCTCCAAAGGTTCCAGGCTTTTTTGTTTTTTGCCAGATTTGTAGAAGAATTTGTTTTAGATGGAAAATAGCATTTTCAAACACGTCCCTGTCCGCCGTCAGAATTATTTCATCCAGGGTCTGCCCGCACATGAATTCAATGAGCAGGGAGGCGTTATCCTCATCATCCTCATGAAAGGAGAAAATATTCGGCGCCAGCCCGGGCATTATTTTTCCCCATTTTTCGATGCTTGCTTTTTCCTTTTTTATCTTTGCCGGATTGCCTGTTTTAAAGATCGACTCCTGTCCTTTCTTTATGCCGGTAATGTCGGCAGGACCGACCTTTGTTATATTGCAGCCGGAACGGGTTCCCCAGAAAGAATGAATTTGAAGCTTTTCAAGGGACAAATCAATTGGGGATTTGGCCAGGGTTTGTTGCAACGCTTCAAACTGCTTGATTTTTATTTTCTCACCCAGAATGGCAAAGAGAATAGCTT
>JAERRQ010000078.1 GCA_016735355.1 Desulfobacterales bacterium
ATGAATGATATGCTCCTTGAAATTATCAGCATGAAGAATCGTTTAATGCCCGGTCCCCTTGATATCAAATCGAAACTGACTTTCCATACTGCTTGTTATAATCTTGATGTCTTCAGAAAGCATATAGTTGAGAATGGTGTTATGGATCATTTGAATTTAAATTCAGAAACTCTGGAATCTGTAAAAACCGATGATACCTTTTTGTTGGAATTGGGTCTTAAATGGATTAAATATAGTCTTTTTGGAGACCGGGAGATATCATGGAACTTAAAGACAGGGTAGCACTGGTGCTTGGGGCCATAAAGGGAATTGGCAAAGGAGTCGCTTTAGCGCTTGCAAGTGAAGGCGCAAAGGTAGCCTTAAATTATTTTGACTGGGAAGAGAATCTTGACGATTTAAATCATGATTTTTCAAAAACCGGAATTGAGCACCTTATATTAAAAACAAATCTGCTCGAGACAGAAAAAATTTATGGTTTGATCAATAAGGTCAAGGAACGTTTTGGGCGGATTGATATTCTTATCAATAATATTGAGCGGGGCGGATGGCCTGTGGTTCACGGACCGTATATGCAGGAACAATGGGATCTTGAGCTTGCAACAACCCTGAGAGCCAAGCGCTGGGTCTTTGAAGCGGCATTGCCATTTCTGAAGGCCTCCGGAAACGGGATTGTTATAAATTTTTCCTCCATAGCGGGTCTTGTCGGAAGGACGGGGCCTGCGAGTTATATATTCAATGAAGGCTATTCCGCCGCAAACCGCGGTGTATCCCTTTTAACTGAAACCTGGGCACGAATCGGAGCTCCTGAGGTGCGGGTGAATGAGATCATGCTCGGGATATTTGAAACCAGGCACGGAGAAAAGACAAGAGGCTGGGGACTGCTGACAGATGCCCAGAAAGATGCCTTGATTGATCATACCCTGCTTAAAAGAACAGGCGACATTGAAGATGTGGTTAAAACCGTTCTTTTTATCATTAAAGATGCTCCTTTTATGAGCGGGTCTGTAATAAGGCTCGATGGAGGATATGTATTGGGTGGGGAAAAGGTTGAACCTATGCCGGGTGGCGTGGTGTGAATGATTTTGTTTTTATGCCCCATATATAAAATTTTATCCACTCAAAACCTAATTTCATCAGTTCAACGTCGTCTTTTTTGATCTTTTTTTTGATTTTGTTGTTGACCTTGTATCTTTTTAAAAAACTGCTGTTAAAGAGAAAATCGCGAAATACGTCTATATTGTATGCCGCCATAAAAGCCATTTTAGCCCTGGGGCCTTTATTTCCCTCTCTTCCCCAGGGATCAGCCTGAAACAGGCTTTTTATTTCCGCCCACTTTGCTGTCATCATGTTATATAAAAGGGCATCCTGGTTTTGTGCCCAGGTCTTTGTCGTCCATATTTTTTGTTCATGCTGACCAAGACAGAAATCAGGTGGTCTGAAAAAATAAACAGGTATGGCTTTTTTTTGTTCTTTCTCTAAAATAATGCCCTGTTCCACAGGAAATGTGCGGCACGTATCCGGCCTGTCAGGGTATACCATACAACCCGATTCCCCCAGGAAAGGGCATCTTTTGTCTGCATCTTCTCTCATCTTCAATAATACTTCAGGGAAATAATCGGATGGTTTTAACAGAATATCGACGTATTCATCTATAAACCTGTCGGATGAGATCTTCAGACGGTTTTTCAGCCTGATCACATCATAGGGATATAAAAAAAGATTCAAATTCCTGCAGCAAAGATTAAAGCAGGATAGGCCGGAGTGACACTGAAATGAAAAAGTGTCATTATCTTTAATCCTTTTGCCGGGCAAATCACCCAGTTTTTCAATATCAATGCTTTTCATATGCTTGAATTGGAGATTTACCAGTTGATGATCATTTCCGCAATGGTCATTTTGGTTTTTTGGTCTATTTCGGCAGTCTCCTTTAATTCCTTTTCAAGGCCGGCCATTTTTATGTAAAATGGTGTCCTGTCAAATTTAAAATATTCTTTTAAGCCGCATAGCTTCGCAAATTCATCGCATCCCGGGCTGCAGGTTATACCCCGGCCTGGTCTGTTCAGTTCATGGGGTATTCCGTGCAGCCTGCATATCATGGGTCTGAAATGATATATCAGACACAAACCATCAAGATTGAGGGGGCACATCACATGTGCTGTTTTCTTGTTTTTATCCGCTTCCTCGGTTAATCTTAGAACATTCAGGGCTTTTTTTTTGAGATCCGGCTTTATATTCGTATTTAATTTGCTGAATCCTTTACGGATGTAAAGATATTCAAGGAGGGTATGATGGTAAAAATGGGTAAGGCAGCAGTTGTCTGTGCAGCCGGTACATTTAAAACCATAATATTCAGCGGCTTGATTATATTGTTCATCCATGTAGGCATAAATCTCTTCTAATTTGTCAAGCAAGGGAATAAATTTGTTGAATTGTAATTTTTCTATTTTAAACATAAGGATCGTGAATTTTATAAATTACCCATAATTACTTGTTCTTGTGCCCGTCTTCTGTGTTGCATCAATGGCCACAGACTTCGAGTATGCAACCATTGGTGCGCCTTGAAGACGACCACAAGCCCGGCGCAATTATGGGCAAT
>JAERRQ010000022.1 GCA_016735355.1 Desulfobacterales bacterium
CTATCTGCTGTTTCAAGCTGCCTTATGAACCATTTTTCCTGAACATCTTCGGGGGAGTGCATTCTGTTAAAATCGAGCCCGATCTCACCCCAGGCCCGCACATTCGAATCATTCGCAATTTTTACAAGATCTTTTATTGTCTTTTCGCTGCAACCCTTTGCATCGTGAGGATGAACACCAGTTGACGCGTAGAAGCACTCATTTAATTTAGCCATTGCAACCGCTTTTTTCGAACTGTCCAGGTCAATGCCTACGATCATTACGGCCTCAACACCTGCCTCAGCAGCACGCTGCATAAGATTATCAAAATCTTTTTTAAAGATCCGGTCATCAAGATGACAATGACTATCAAATAATTTCATAATTCATTTCCCCTGCTCCTTATCTCTTTGAAAGAAACGTACAATGAGGCTGAAAACTTTTTTTATTCCTTGCCATATTTTTGGCAGCAACCATATCATCAGCAAAATAAAAATAACCAGCAATGTGATAAACAGCCATGGATAGTAAAGAGCAGTCCATATCCCGGCAATAACCGCAAGATCTTCCGTTATTGAAGCTGTCCAGTTGGAAAACGGCTCCGGAGAAGTGTTGATAAGCGCCCTGGTTCCTGATTTAACAGCATGCGTGCCTGCGGCTATACTGCCTCCTGCAATGGCTGCGGCAAGTGCAACAGCAGGATTGACATCACCAACAGCGGATGCAGCAAGTACAGCACCGGCAGGGATGCGGATAAAAGTATGAATAACATCCCATCCTGTATCAACCCCAGGTGTTTTATCTGCAAAAAACTCGACAAGGTACATAAGACCCGCCGCTCCGATTACCATAGGATTGCTTAATATATGCAAATCCGGAGGCAGGCTGATGTTGCCGGTTATCTCAAGCAGGCCAAGCATCAAAACAGCAAGATAAAGATTAATACCGCTTGCCCACCCGGCGCCCATTGCAAGAGCTATTGTTTTTGATATTTCATTTAAATTATCCATTTAAACTCGGGGGCCGGGGTGGTTACGCCCCGGCAGAACCATAGTGCATCGTATTTGTCGTCAGCGCCAGCTTAGCAGACACCAACCCTGATTTCTCATAAATTGCATATATAATATAAATGATGTATTGATATATTTCTCAGCATACAATTTGTCAATGACTGAAATGAGCGGCAAAAAATCGGGTTGGCCAAGGCGTTTGATTTCGGAACCATTAGTACCGAGGACGAAATAACTTCCCCAGCTATGTAAAAGGAACTGTAGGAATTTTTCAAACTTGTTTGTTCTTATCGAAGGCGGTATATTTATTGCGTATAAATGTTCCTGAATGTTATATAATGGAGGATAGATGGGATTTGCGGAAATATTCAATGAACCAGCGATGGTATGGTTTATAATTGGTCTGGTCTGTGCGGTGGCTGAATTTATTCTGCCGGGTCTTATTATTATTTTTTTTGGTATCGGGGCCTGGTGTTCTGCGCTGTTGCTTCTGGTTTTAGATGTTAGCATTTTTTTTCAGATACTAATTTTTATTTTATGTTCAACATTATCTCTTGTTTTTTTGAGAAAAAAGGTATCTTTTAAAAAGGAATACACAAAAGACGCTACAGAGGATTTTATCGGCAAAAGGGCCATGGCACAGGAGAGCTTTACAAAAGGAGAGTTCGGCAAGGTATTTTTCAAGGGCACATCCTGGAAGGCAGAGACCCTATCTGAAAACATTATAAAAAATGGGGATTATGTTAAAATAACCGGGCAAGATAGCCTGACATTGCTCGTTGAGTCATTAAAGACTGAGGAATAAGTTCCCTAAAGGGAAACATCCCAAACCTAAACCTGAAAACAGGAGGATTTAATGGAATATATAGGAATAGGAATAGTAATTCTTGTTGTAATAGCATTTTTTAAAACAATTAGGATTGTTCCGCAGAAAACGGCCTATATTATTGAGCGGCTGGGACAGTACAGTCGAACTCTGGATGCCGGTTTTTATATTCTGATTCCTTTTATGGACAAGGTTTCATATAAACGCTCTTTAAAGGAAGAGGCCATTGATGTGCCTCAGCAGATCTGTATTACAAAGGATAACGTGTCCATCGGTGTGGACGGTATTCTCTATATCCAGGTGGTAGACGCGAAAAGATCAGCTTACGGGATTGAAGATTATAAATATGCTACTGCCCAGATTGCGCAAACCACCATGCGGAGCATCTTCGGAACTTTTGATCTGGATGAGACCTTTAAGGCACGGGAAACTATTAATTCAAAGGTGGTTCAGGCGGTGGATGAGGCCAGCGATCCCTGGGGCGTAAAGGTAACCCGGTATGAGGTCAAAGATATAGAACCTCCCCAAAGTATCATCGAGTCTATGGAAAAGCAGATGAAGGCCGAGCGGGACAAGAGGGCTGTGATTGCAGAATCGGAAGGCGAAAAACAGTCTGCAATAAACCGGGCCGAAGGTAAAAGACAGGCTATGATCGCAGAGTCGGAAGGTGAAAAACAGAAGCGCATCAACGAGGCAGAAGGGAAAGCCGTGGAAATTGAGAAGGTGGCCGAAGCGACCGCCCGCGGGATAGCTAAAATTGCGGTGGGTATAGGCAAAGAAAACGGCAAAGATGCAGTTAACCTTAGAATCGCTGAACAGTATATCAAAGAATTCGGCAATCTTGCCAAGCAGAATAATACCATGATAATTCCATCAACGCTTTCTGATATTTCCGGGTTTGTAGCTTCCGCGGTTAAGGTCATAGACACCGTAAAAGAGAAAAAGGACAAGATTGGCACTTTAAGTTAATGGGAAAAGAAGCTCTTATTCTTCCCCGGAGACTTGCCAAAGGCGATTTAATCGGAATTGCTGCTCCGGCGAGCCCTTTTGATGCTGATGAATTTGCGAGCGGGGTTTCGGTTCTGGAAGTGATGGGATTACGTGTTTATATTCCGGAGGGTATCCACCGGCGCAGGGGCTATCTGGCTGGTTCCGATTCCCAGCGGGCGGAGCTGCTGAATGGACTTTTTGAAAACAGGCATATTAAGGCGATAATCTGCGCCAGAGGTGGATTCGGTTCCAGCAGGCTTTTACAATATTTGGATTATGAAGCTATCAAGAAAAATCCGAAGATCTTTGTAGGGTTTAGTGATATAACCGCCATTTTGTCAGCCCTGTATACAAGATGCGGGCTTGTTACCTATCACGGTCCGCTGGTAACAACTTTCGGAGATGCCGACAGAGTGACTCTGGAGTCTTTGCGAGCTGTTTTGATGTCTGACAAAAAAATTTTGGTAAAACCGAAAAATAGTGTTGTAATCAAAAAAGGAGTTGCTGCAGGGCCTGTTTCAGGCGGTAATCTTTCGATCCTTTGTCATATGCTGGGCACTTCTGTTCAACCGGATCATAATGGTCATATTCTTTTTGTTGAAGAGAGGGGCGAAGCCCCCTACCGAATCGACAGGATGCTGACCCATCTGAAACAGGCCCGTTGTTTTGAGGGCCTTGCAGGCCTTATTATCGGTTCATTTGAAGGCTGCGGCGACTATAATGAGGTATTGAAAATTTTTTCGGATATAACCGGGTCTTTTGATTTTCCTGTTATTTCAGGATTTGAAGCAGGGCACGGGAAAACAAATATTACTATTCCTATGGGACTTGCCGCCAGGCTCGATACATATAAAAAGACGCTCGCTTTTGCCAGAGCTGCAACAAGTTTTGCAGAATGATGGATCAAGCTGATAATCTTATGGCAAGGGGCGTTGCGGAGGGAGTTTTCCCCGGCGGCGTTTTACTGGTTTCAAAAGAGAGCAAACAGTTATTTTGCAAGGCATACGGTTGTGCGGATATTTTTTCCAAAACCCCCATGACCGAAGAGACAATCTTTGATCTGGCATCTCTTACCAAACCACTGGCCACCACTCTTGCAGTGATGAAGCTGATTGAGCGGAAAAAATTATTTTTGGATCAAAGCGTCGCCTCAATAATCCCCGGATTCGGAGATAATGACAGGAAAGAGATAACGATTCGTAATTTGCTCTATCATAATTCCGGTCTTCCTGATTACAGGGAATATTACAAGGATTTATGCAGACTGCCTGGAAACAGGAGGGCCTCGGCTTTAAGTTCTTATCTTATAAAAGAACCATTATTGTATCCGGCCGGGAAAAAGACGTTGTACAGTGATCTCGGGTTTATGATACTGGGACTGATTGTTGAAAATGTATCCGGACGACGTCTTGACAGGTTCACGGCTGAAGAGATTTACGCCCCCTTGAAACTTGGTAACGGCTTTACTGAGAGCCTGTTTTTTGTTGATCTTGAGTTGTTGGGGCTTGAGAATGATATTTTTGCAGCCACTGAAGTATGCCCCTGGCGTAAAATTCTTTTAAAAGGTGCAGTACATGATGATAATGCCTATGCATTAGGAGGTATTGCCGGACATGCCGGGCTTTTCGGCAGCGCGGGAGCTGTTTTTAAGCTGTTGTCATTTATCATGAATATTCTTCATGGCCATGTGGTTGTGCCGGATCTTTTTGATAGAAATTTAATGAGTGAATTTTTAAGGAGAGATGATCATGCGGGTCGGGCGCTTGGTTTTGATACGCCTTCCTCTCCAGCTTCCAGCAGCGGACGGTTTTTTTCGAAAAAGAGTGTCGGTCACCTCGGTTTTACAGGCACCTCCTTTTGGATGGATCCGGAACGTTCAGTGATAATTATTCTTTTAACCAACCGTGTGCATCCATCCCGCCAAAATAACAAGATCAAGGCGTTTCGGCCGGAATTGCATAATGCTGTTATGAAAAAAATTTTATAGAAGATTTTTCACTTGTAATAGTAATCCATTTCTGGTAGCGATTTTTTAATTTTATAGAATTTAAGAGCCGGTTTCAAAATGTTCAATTTTGTTCGAGGTCAAGAAAGGCAAAAATTTTAACCACAGGAATACATTAAGTATTTCGAGGATTAAAATTTTAGCGCAACGCAGATATCGGGCAAATTAGCCATTTATGGATGGGCACTATGTATAATACGCCTTCCTCCCTCTGCTCTTGTGCCAAGTTTTAAAATCTGATAACCTATATATACAATTTTAACCATGCAACTTCTGCACATCTGATTGTGCGAAAAAGAGGAGAAATGAATTTTTTTGTAGATAGTGTTCTGGGCTTTTTTTCGAGCGATCTTGCTATAGATCTTGGAACTGCAAATACACTTCTTTATGTTAAGGGAAAAGGGATCGTGTTGAGTGAGCCTTCCGTAGTTGCTGTACGGACAGATCAAAGAACCAAAAATCGTGTTCTTGCTGTGGGCAATGAAGCCAAAAACATGCTCGGCCGGACGCCCGGAAATATAATAGCCATACGCCCCATGAGGGATGGTGTGATTGCGGACTTTGAAGTTACCGAGGCGATGCTGCGTCATTTTATTCACAAAGTTCATAACAGAAGATCGTTTGTCCGGCCTAGAATTATTATTGCGGTTCCTTCCGGGATTACCCAGGTTGAAAAGCGGGCGGTCAAGGAATCAGCGGAATCTGCCGGTGCCAGGGAAGTTTTTTTGATTGAAGAGCCCATGGCCGCAGCGATCGGGGCCGGTCTGCCTATTACCGAACCAATCTGCAATATGATTGTTGATATTGGGGGCGGTACTACCGAAGTAGCAGTTATTTCACTGGCAGGCATTGTTTTTAGCAGATCCATAAGGGTTGCGGGCGATAAGATGGATGCTTCCATAATTCAGCATATCAAGAGAAAATACAATTTGCTGATCGGTGAAAGGACGGCCGAAATAATCAAAACTACAATAGGAAACGCATATCCTGATACACAGAACCTGGAGACAATAGAGGTTAAGGGAAGGGATCTTGCTTCCGGAATTCCCAAAATTCTAACGATAGATTCGGAAGAAATCAGGGTGGCTATTTCCGAGCAAATAGATGCGATTGTCGATACTGTTAAAATAGCACTTGAACAGACACCTCCCGAACTTGCCGCTGATATTGTCGATACGGGAATTGTGCTGACCGGAGGGGGAGCCCTGCTCAAGAATTTGGATCAGCTTCTCAGGGAGGAAACCAGTCTGCCCATAACAGTTACAGATGACCCTTTATCTACGGTGGCCCTTGGTTCAGGCAAGGCAATCGACAGTATAGAAATCCTCAGGCAGGTTGTCATTTACTAATATATGTTTTCAAAAAAAACGGTTGTGATTATTGGCTTGATTATTATGATTGTCGCCAACATCGTAGCTCTTTCCATTACCAGCCGCTATCCTTCCCATGAATATGGACGCCTTTCTATTTTTATCATGGCCCCTTTTCAGGATGCCATTTCAAACTCGCTGAAGTTTCTCGAAAGCATTTGGGATAATTACTTTAATCTTATCTCAGTGGCTAAAGAGAATAAGATGCTGAAAAAAGAATTAAGCAATGCCATAGAAAGAAATAATTTTTGTTATGAAGCGGAACTTTCAAATATACGTCTCCGCCACCTTCTTAATTTTAAAAAAACTTTAACCGATGAAGTCATTGCCGCCGAAGTAATCGGAAAAGACCCATCAGCATGGTTCCAAACCATTATTATCGACAAAGGTAATGCTGATGGAATCTTAAGGGGTCTGCCGGTGGTAGTTCCGGATGGTATTGCAGGACAGGTTACAGATGTAGCGGCACATTATTCTAAAGTTCTTTTGATTACCGATGGAAATAGTTCTGTGGATACGCTCGTGCAAAGAACAAGGGCTCGCGGGTTGCTCCAAGGTGCTCGATCGGGGCTCTGTATCCTCAAATATGCATTGCGCAAGGAAGATGTAATCTCTCGAGATACTGTAGTGACGTCGGGACTTGACGGTGTTTTTCCAAAAGGGCTTCGTATTGGATATGTTTCTAAAGTTATAAAACGAAATTCAGGTCTCTTTCAGGAGGTCGATGTTACACCCTATGTTGACTTTGAAAAGCTTGAAGAGGTTATGGTCATATTAAATAAGACCAATCTTACCGGGATAGAAACGGATGTTAAGGACTGATGCTATTCTGTTTTTATGCTGCGGCTATAATCTGTCTTGTTATTACTCAGACTGTTATTATGGCGTCCATCCCTTTTTTTGATTCATTCTATGATATATTAATCCCCTTTATAATTTACCTCGGTCTTTTTCGCTCACTTCGGGAAAGCCTGCCTGTGGTTCTGTTGTGCGGGTTTTTCATTGACGGCCTTTCAGGCGGTAGTTTCGGCCTTTACTCAACGACATATATCTGGTTATATATCTGTTGTAAGTGTGTTATACGATTTTTTCACGCTGAAAACAGATTTATATTATTTGTTGCTGTTGTATTGGGTGTTATATTGCAAAATGCAATGTTTTTTGGAATTTTTTTTATCCTTGAACCAGATGGCCGCCAAGACATTTATATAATTAATTTCTTTCAGAGCCAGGTTATATGCGCTTTCATTACAGGTCCTTTTCTTCTTGCCGGTTTTAAACAAGTCTTTACAATTTTGGATAGGCGACTATACTCCGAACGGTCATAGTTTACGTTCTTTCAAGGGATCCTTGGGTAGTTAGTGCCTGAACGAAAACCCTATTAATCAAAAGAAAACAAGGTGTTATTTTTTGTTTATTTAAATAAAGTTTTAGGTGTTAAGAGAAAAATAGAACATTTTTATAGCTAATGCCTAACGCCTAAAAGCTAGTTGCTTTAAATTTTAGTTTAGAAAAAAAAGCTGGGAATAGTTATTTTATCAAAATGATAGATAGTTTTCGTTCAGGCACTAGTTATTTAAAAACTGCTGATAGTGAGTGGTATAATCAACGACTATACCTGGCATTTTTTTGTACCATGGCTGCTTTTGCGGTCCTTTTTGTCCGCCTTTTTTATCTTCAGGTTATAGCCGGGAATGAATTCCGACGTCTTTCTGAAAATAATTGCATCCGCTTACAGACTATAGCTCCCCAGCGGGGACTGATTTTTGACCGGAATGGGACCCTTTTGGTGAATAACAGGCCGTCTTTTGATTTGGGCATAATATTAAAAGATGCAAAGCCGGTTGAAAATACAATAAACAGGCTCTCAACTTATACATCTATTCCTTTGAAAGAGCTTAAAGAGAAGATCGCACGGGCAAAATGCGCCTCTTATAAACCGATTATCTTGCAAAAGGATATAGGGCGTGATTTGTTGGCTCGAATAGAAGCACATAAATTTGATCTCCCTGGTGTTGTTGTGGATGTAAAACCGAGGCGGCACTATATTTATCGGTATAGCGGAACACATATTATAGGATATTTGGGAGAAATTAATGCTGATGAGTTGAAGGCCGCTCAATATACCGGATGCAAGAGTGGTGATTTTATAGGCAGATTCGGTGTTGAAAAGGCTCAGGACGATTTTTTTAGGGGTAAGCGCGGCGGCCGCCAGGTGGAAGTTAATGCTGCAGGTCAGGTGATAAGGGTTCTAAAAACCGTCGAGTCAAAGCCTGGTCATAATGTATATCTTACCATTGACCATGTTCTGCAGAAAAAGGCGGAAGATCTTTTAGACAACAGAGCAGGCGCCGTTCTTGCCATTATTCCTTCTTCAGGAGAGATCCTGGTCATGGCCAGTAGTCCATCATTTGACCAGAATTCTTTTGTCAGCGGAATGTCACACAAGGAATGGGATGCTCTGATTACAAATCCGTTCAGGCCGATGGAGAACAAAGCGATACAGGGCGAATACCCCCCGGCTTCGGCTTATAAGATAATTACGGCCATAGCTGGCCTTGAGGAGGGTGTTATAGATGAGAATACCACCTTTTTTTGTCCTGGTCATTATCGGTACGGTAATCGTGTTTACAGGTGCTGGAAGAGAGCGGGGCATGGTTCCGTGAATGTGGTAAAGGCTCTTGCCGAGTCTTGTGATGTATTTTTTTATCAGGTAGGCCAGAAGCTAGGAATAGACAGGTTGGCCTGGTATGCAAAAGCATGCGGACTCGGATCCTGCACGGGTATTAATCTTGACCATGAAGCGGATGGGCTTGTCCCGACGGCAAACTGGAAAAAACAGCGTACGGGTGTTTCATGGCAGGGTGGAGAGACCCTTTCAGTGGCGATAGGACAGGGGTACAATCTTGCTACACCTTTACAAATGCTGATTTTAATTTCGGCTGTAGCTAATGGTGGAACAATATACAAGCCGTTGATTATAAAAACAATAGAAACTGCTGAAGGGGAGATTGTAAGGAAAAGTGCACCTCTTATCGCTGGAAAGCTGCCTGTTTCCCCCAAAGTAATGGAGCTGGTAAAAAAGGGGTTGTGGAAAGTTGTTAACGATAGAAAAGGAACGGCCTGGAAGTCTAGATTGGACGGTATGGAAATTTGTGGGAAAACAGGGACAGCTCAGGTAGTCAGTCGTAAAAAAGATGATTCCTTCAGTGAAGAGGAACGGTCTTTTTTTCTGAAACCCCACGCCTGGTTTGTGGCGTATGCACCCTCGGTTGATCCGGAAATAGCTGTTGCCGTGATCGTTGAACATGGTGAGCATGGGTCAAGCACTGCTGCTCCAGTTGCCAGTGAGGTCATCAGGACCTATTTCGAGGGGAGGACGGAGGAGATTGTCAATAATGTTCGATAGACGCCTTGTGCAATATTTTGACTGGGGTTTGCTTTGTTTAACTGCGGTTATCGCTTTCATAGGGCTGATTACGCTTTACAGCGCTGTATCGGCGGGAACATCTACTCCCCAAAAGGTTTTTTATCTAAAGCAGTTGATATGGTTCATTATTGGTTTGACGGCCATGATTATATCTTTCTTGTTCCATTATAAGGCTCTGGAACGTTGGGCGGGAGTAATTTATGCGTTTTGCATAGTTCTTTTGATTTCAGTGCTCTTTTTTGGCAGATATGTTGGAGGATCAAGGCGCTGGCTGACAATATCATCGGTTTCTCTTCAACCATCCGAGCTCGTTAAAATAGCAACAATCATTGTTCTTGCCAAGTATTATTCTAATCTTGCAAAAACAACCGGGTTGAAGATGAAAGATCTCTTCATACCTTGTATACTGGTTGCAGTACCTTTTATTTTAATAGTTAAACAGCCTGATCTTGGAACGGCGATGCTTATTCTTTTAATCGCCGGTTCTATGACTTTTTTTGTTAAGATAGAAAGGCGGACCCTTATCTATATTACTATTTTTTGTGGAATAACGGTCCCGTCTATATGGTTTTTTCTGAAAGAATATCAGAAACAGAGAATTTTAACATTTCTGGATCCGGACAGAGATCCTCTGGGAACGGGCTATCATATTATTCAATCTAAAATTGCTATTGGTTCGGGAATGCTCTATGGCAAGGGGTTTTTAAAGGGCACTCAGAATGCATTCTCTTTTCTTCCGGAAGAGCATACGGATTTTATTTTTGCAGTGCTGGCTGAGGAATGGGGTTTTGCAGGTTCTGCTGTTCTTCTTTTTATTCTTTTAATGCTTATTGTCTGCGGGTTGAATATTGCGTATGGCTGCAGAGATTCGTTTGGAACGATTTTATCCGTGGGGATAACAACAATGCTGACTTGGGAAATATTTATTAATATCGGGATGGTTGCCGGAATAGTACCTGTTGTAGGGGTGCCTTTACCGTTTATCAGCTATGGCGGCTCATCAGTTTTAACTGTAATGATCAGCATCGGTATTTTGATGAATGTAAGCATGCGACGGTTTAAGCATCAATAGTGCCTGAATGAAAATTTTCTAGTTTTCGTTTGGGCACTAAATAGGGCCTTTAACGGAGAAAACATGAAAAAAATTGATAAAAGAGGCAAAGTATCTACTTATCTTGGGATAAACGCAAGCATAGAAGGCACAATCGATTTCAGCGATACCATAAGGCTTGATGGTAATGTAAAAGGAAGGATTATAAGCTCCGGCGGGACGGTTATCATAGGTGAAAAAGCAATTATTAATGCCGATATAGAGGTAGATGTCGCAATAGTCAAAGGAGAAATTAACGGCTCCTTAGAGGCTCGCGACAGGATTGAGATCAGCCCCCCGGCCCGGATAACCGGAGATGTTCATGCTCCTGTTATTTTAATAGAAACCGGGGTAGTATTTAATGGAAACTGTTCCATGAAGGAAAATAAATTATTATCAGAGAATCCGGCCGGCTTCATTGATCCACAGGATGACGAGCAAGGATAAATTGCACTGCAAAAAATGTTTGACATTTGCAAGATTTTCATGTTACATATCTTGAAATTTTACAGGTACTATTCATTAAAATTTAATGTGGAGGTTATTAATGGTTAGCCTTGATGTATCGCTTATTATTCAGATTGTTAATTTTATTTTACTTATATGGTTGCTTAATATTTTGTTGTACAAGCCTATTAGACGTATTGTGCTTGAAAGGAAGGACAAATTTACAGGGATAGAGCGTACAATTAACACTTTGAGCGGGAGCGCAAGAGATGCAGAGGATGCTTATGCTTTAGGGGTAAGAGATGCAAGAGCTAAAGGCCTTGAGGAGAAGGAGGCTTTTCTCGCGGTTGCTGCTGAAGAGGAAAAAGAGATTATAGATAAGATAAATAAAACGGCTCAAGAAAATCTTGCGGAAGTTCGTAAAAGAATTGCTAAGGATGCTGAAAGCGTACGAGTGTCCCTGCAAAAGGAACTTACAACTTTTACAGGTGCGATTGGGAAAAAAATTTTGGGGAGGGCTGTTTAATGGGGTTAAGTATTATGAAATGGTCTGGCGTAATATGCAAAAATTTTTTTTTAGATAAGAAGAGCGCAATAATCGTTTTTGTTGCTCTATTTTTTATATGTATGGGCGGCCTTGCGACAGCCTCTTCAGGCGGTGAGCATGAGCCAAAAGGCTGGGTTGCAACAGATACGTATAGAGTGATGAATTTTGCTGTTTTGGCGATTGCGCTTTTTTTGCTTTTGCGCAAACCTGTTTCTGATGGGCTCAGCTCCAGAATAAAAGGGATAGAAGATGAGCTGAATGAATTGGAAGCCGGAAAAAAAGCCGCTGAAATGGAGCTGTCGCGCTATCAAGACAAGCTGGATGAATTAGATCAGGAAACAGAGAAGCTTATTGCAGAGTATGTCAGGCAGGGGAATGATGCAAAAGAGAGAATTTTGAAGGAGGCTGAATCTGCGGCTGTAAAACTTGAAGAACAGGCGCGCAGGAATATTGAGAATGAATTTAAAAAGGCCAGGATTAAGCTCAAAGAAGAAATACTCGAGAAGGCCCTTGTAAAAGCGGAAGAGATGATAAAAAGCAAGATTACGGCTGAAGATCAGGATAGACTTGTAGATGAATATTTGAAAAAGGTGGTGGCATAATGAAAAATATGGCTG
>JAERRQ010000052.1 GCA_016735355.1 Desulfobacterales bacterium
ACCTGCTTTTTGTTATCCGCCGTCACTGATTTCAAGAAAGAATCAAAGCCCTGAGGGAGGAGGAAAAAAATAATTATCCATTTTGTTTGTCTTTTTGCCCGTCTTCTACGTTGTGATAACAGGCACATAGTTCACTATGCACCTGTCATCACACCTTGAAGACGAACAAAAATTCTGCACAAAATTTGGACAATTATTTTATTCCAACTCCCTTAGAAACGGGGTTTTATTTTGGTCACACTCAAATAATTTCCACAAAGAGTAGAATTGTGGAAATTATTTGGTTCCTGTTTCCTATCATCAATAAGCAGCACGATATATTCTGACAAAGCTTTGATGACTGTCAAATGCAATTTCAGGTAATTTGTCCTGTTCAAAAAAAGCCGCATCCATAGCATCGTCACCGGCTACCGGAAGTCCGGCATATTCTTTTACGAGATAAGCAACCATCAGAATGGAATTATAACATGAACTGGTGGCGGCTGTAACTCCAAGAAGTGTTTCAATCCGGCCGGACAGGCCGGTCTCTTCTTTAAGCTCTCTCAAGGCAGCCTTTTCCGGTGATTCTCCGATTTCAATAAACCCGCCCGGCAGACACCAGTGACCGATTTTGGGCTCAACGCTGCGCTTTACCAGCAGCAGCCTTTCTCTGGTGTCCACCAGCACAATGCATGTGGCAGGTAACGGATTTTCATAAACAGGTTCATTACATTTTTTGCAAAAAAGGCGATTACGACCGTCACAAATTTTTTTAGTAAGTAATGAACCGCAAAAAGGACAATTTGTTTTTTTAAGCATAATCAATCGTCAAAATCGCCGGCAGGTCCTTTATCAGTTGAAATTAAAGAAGCACGCTGTTTAATTTTTTCTTCTGTCCATTCGTCAGGATTTTCAATTCTCTCCGCCCTGCTGCCAGGATCGAATGAACCGGCTTTAAGTATGGCATCTATGCAAACTGAAGCAGTATCAGCGGCATTAAAAACATTGGCAAGTAAATTATAAACAAAATCCTCTACTCTCCCGGCCATTCTTGCTCTGATATCAGCAGGCTGCCCCATAATTTTATTTTCAAAAACAATATTCAGCTTTTTGTAATTTCCGCCTTTAATATCGTTGGCATCAGCGTAAGAGACCATTTCCGACCAGAGTTCCTTTGTTAGGCCCTCGCCCTTGACTTTCGCAAAATTACCGTTTTCATCAAGTATTGCATTGCCATAGTCGTTTACTTCCAAACCCCAAAGAACCATCTGGAGTGCTGTTGCTACATTGGCCTTGGTGGTTCTTGTAGTAGATGCAATTTGTTTTAGTTTTTCTGTACTGTTTCCGGAGGTGCCGTGCTGAGCGCCTGAAACTTTGTATTTTTCTAAAGCATTATGAATATCAGTTGTTAAATCAATCTGGATACCCTGTGAACTTGCCTCAAGACCATGGGTTGTTCCATTATTTAAAGCTATCCAGTTTGGAAAAATATCATGAGCATTTAAACCCTGTATAAGGAAAAGAGCCTCTTCAACAGTTGAAAGCCCGGATTTTCCTTTTATCTCTCCGACTTCCGTCTCAAGACCCGCCCATTTTGGAACCATTGGATTTAATGCAATATTTGCAAGCAGATTCAGGTCATCATGCTGATGAGATGCGTCTATGGCAATAGATGTAATGCCAGCATCAAACATCGAAGGAATCTCTGTTTTGCCTTGTTGTATATCTTTATCATTTTTTATTCCATAATGATCAGCATGTATCGCAACAGGAACAGTAATGCCAAGCTGATTGCAGATAGCATCGGCCATCAATGCCATATTCCAGTAGTTTACAGGGCAATAAGAGGTTGCTCCGCCTTCCGACTTTGCTATTTCAATAATTACAGCGGCATTGGCTCTTTGCGCAGCCTGTAAAACTCCAGGTAAAATAAGCCCGCTTCTGGCATTAGCCGCTATTGTCATTGCCTTCCCTTTTATAATCATTGCTCTGTCTATAAATTTACCACTGACTATAAGAGCTTTGGAATTGGGGAACAGTTTTACGATATTCGGCGGACGTCCAATCTGGATTGCTTTCTCAAAATCTTTTGAAATGATAACTGATTGAGCAGACATATATTACCTC
>JAERRQ010000119.1 GCA_016735355.1 Desulfobacterales bacterium
ATCGTCATACATCACTTTCGAACATTTAACTTCCGAGATAAATGTGGCTCCCGGCTTGCGGCTCAGGATCTCCCTGGCAAAAATTATTAACAGTTTATCTCCGAATACAATTTCTCCGTTTTCGTCTAATATGCCGATTCTGTCGCCGTCGCCGTCATAACCTATGCCGACATCCAGACCTTCCGATTTTACGAGATTGCTGAGATCTTTCATGTTTTCGGCTACAGTCGGATCAGCCTCATGATTCGGAAATGTTCCATCCATTTCGCAGTAAATATCGAATATGCGGCAGCCGAGACTCTTGAGCAACGGCACTGCAATTACGCCTGCGGTGCCGTTGCCGGCGTCAATTCCAATTTTGAGAGGTTTTGAAATTTTAATGTTTTGTTGAATATATGCGTTGTAATCCGGTATAATGTTGATTTCAGAAACTTTGCCTTGCCCAAAAGCAAACTCGCCTTTGTCTATTAATTCACGTATCTTCTGAATCTCTTCACCATGAATGGAATCCGTTCCGAGACAGAGCTTGAAACCGTTATATTCTTTGGGGTTGTGACTTGCCGTTACCATGACCCCGCCTTCCTGATTGAGATGCTGGATCGAAAAGTAAAGAATCGGCGATGTGCAAACGCCGATATCCGTAACTTCACATCCGGTCGAAACAAGCCCCTCGATTACTTTTTTTGCATAAGATTCGGAGGTTATCCGGCAGTCTCTCCCTACGGTAAGCCTGGTACGCCCATGCCGGCGCAGGTATGTTCCGACGGCTTTGCCGAGCAGCGTCACGTCATCCCCGGTTATATCTTTACCGGCTATTCCTCTTATGTCGTATTCTCTAAAAATTTCCGGATTCATGGTGATCTCCTTTAAAAAATTAAGTCTTGTTCAGAAAACCAGAGCTGCAATTCCTACTATCCAGCAGTAAGGCGCAAAAAAATGCATATTCCCTTTTTTAACTATAAATAAAAGAATTTTCAGAGCAGAGTATCCTGTTATAAATGATGCCAGCATACCGAGCAGTGTTATATTGTCCGGCATCAAAGAGCCGGCCGGCAAATTTTTTAAATTTAATATTTCAGCCCCGATAATGGCTGGAATAGACAAAAGAAATGAATACCTTGCCGCAGTTTCCCTGTTAAGTTCCAGATATAGTCCCGCTGCAATGGTCGAGCCTGATCTGGATAATCCCGGTATTATCGCAAAGCCCTGTATCAACCCGATTATAAGTGAATCCTTGATAACAAATCCATCTATATCTCTTCCGGTTGTTTGTAAATAGCGGGTAAACCATAAAATAAAACCTGTACAAATAAGCATCAGCCCAACCATTGCGACGGAAGAGAACAGACTATCAGCCAGACTGTGAAACATAAGCCCCAGGATACCTGCCGGCACAGACCCTGCTACTATCAAAAAGGCAAGTTTAAAATCAGGGTCTTTGTAAATTTCAGATATAGAGTTCTCTTTTCTGATCAATTGGTTAAGGCATCGGAAAATCGATATGATTATAGAAAGGATTTCCTTTCTGAAGCAGATTAAAACAACAAGCAGAGTGCCTACATGCACATTTATATCAAATGCCAGGGCGCCTTCTTTTAAACCGAAAATATTCTGGAAAATTACCAAATGCCCCGAACTGCTTACAGGGAGAAATTCGGTAAGCCCCTGGATTATACCGAGTATGATTGCTTGAATTGGTTCCACTGGCTGATTCTATCCTATTCCAAAAAAGTTTGCATTGAGGTATATATCCCAAGGCTGGCTTTGCCCGCAACCCAACTCATTTTCGAGATTAATTTTAATTTTGGCCATTTCAGGATATGAGTACTGAGTGTTGAGTGATGAGCATAAAGATACGATCCGGTTTTTCTCATCACTCACTACTCAACACTCAAATCTAAGTGGACAATGATAAAAGCAACCCCTAATTTTCTTGTTTTTTATGACAGGGTTTCAGGAGTAAGGTACTAAAACGGGAACCCGGCTCCATAGTAAAACATGAATCCATCATAACCGCCGCCGCCGCCTTTGATGCCGCCATCGGAAATATGCAAATATCGTACCCCACCCATCATTCGTATATGATTAAAAACTTTCATGGTTCCACCAACACCGCCGAGCAATCGAAAATTAAAATGACGTCTGCCGGAAAAATTGGTAGACTGTTGCTGAAGACCACTTCCGGCGTCCAAATAAATAGACCATGTATCATCATGGCTCTTGTAGAAATGCTCACGTAATAAAACGTCCAGACCGATAGCAGCGCCATTGTCGTCGATTCCGGAGCGAATATATGCACCTAAAATATCAATGTTGATCGACAGGCAATCCCGCAGAAAATAGCCATAGCCGACATGCAGGGCGGACATTTCACCCTTACCGCTATCTCCTCCGATAACAGAAGCATAGGTATGTAATTTTCGAGTTCCTTTGAGGAAGTCGT
>JAERRQ010000036.1 GCA_016735355.1 Desulfobacterales bacterium
TTTTGTCCATGCTCTACATTACTACTTCCATCCTCACCGAGATGGTCACCAACAATGCGGCTGCATTGATCCTGTGGCCCATTGCACTGGCAATGGCCGCTCAGATGGGGGTAGACTGGACACCCTTTGCATTTGCTATCATGATGGGCGCTTCCGCAAGCTTTGCGACGCCGATTGGTTATCAGTGCAACATGATGGTATACGGCCCCGGCGGATACAGGTTCAGCGACTTTCTTAAAATCGGTGTCCCCATGAATTTAATCGCGTGGATAATAAACAGCTTTTTGATCCCTATTATTTGGCCGTTCTAAGATCATTAAGGCCGGGCTTTTCCCCGGCCACTTTAAAATGTTTTTTGAACAATCGAACAACCTTGCAAAAAGTATTGAATATCAAACAAAAAATATATAGATAGGGCTTGCCCCAAAGGAGGAAAAAATGAATGGTTTAAAAGTGCTGCTGGTTGATGATGAAGTCGTATTCACTGAAAACATGTCCTCACTGTTGACTAAGAGGGGATATCAAATAACTATTGCAAACAATGGAGCGAGCGCCATTCAAACCCTTGCAAAGGAGGATTTCGATGTAGTGGTGCTTGACCTGAAGATGCCGGGCATGGACGGAATCGCCACCCTGAAGGAAATTAAAAAATTAGGTCTCTTCACAGAAACCCTTATGCTTACGGGGCACGGTGCCGTCGACACTGCCCTGGAAGCTGTTAAACTAGGGGCCTATGACTATCTAACGAAACCTTGTACCATAGAAGAACTCACAGAAAAGATCGAGGAAGCCCGGGGAAAGAAGGGGGCTGAAGAGAGAAAGGACCTTGATGATAAGATACAGAAGGTGATAGAATCTCCAAAAGATACTTTTTCTTTGTTCCGAAGAAAGAAAAAAAAATAAGGAACTACTCTCACAAAACAGCGCAAAACAGGGGACGTTATGTTGCCAAATTATACAGATATATTTCTCCCTAACAGTTTAAGATTAGGGGAGAAACATCATATTTATTCTTTACACATTTTTTTTAAATTTTTGATTGGCAACTGAAACGTCCCCCATTTTTTTGTCTTTCCCAGCCCCTCATGCCAGTTGTTGTAAACTTAGGGCTTAATTTTGGGGTTTTGTTAACTACAGGCGTTTCAAATATTTGCCTGTTATCGCTTACACCGCCCCCACGCCCTGGCAGGCACAACAAAAGCGGAAGTGATTTGGTTAGTTTGCTTGATTAGAATATAGAAAGTCTGCTCGGAATAGGTGTGATTTTTGTCATAGAAAAGCCAGGTTGGGTTTGTTTCTATCAATAACCTACTGAATTTGTTGATATTTTGCCTAAAAGAAATAGGGAGGAACGTGGTCACCCGGCATATTTTGAACTATACTCTGGATGTGCACATTATACATGGGTAATATTTCGTTAAAGTTTTTTTGTTTTATGCCGATAAGGAATACATATTCTCTCCCTGAACAAACAAGGAGAATATTATGGAGATAGATACTGTAAGTGTGGCACAGTCTAATGCCATACGAGATGTCGGACCAAGCGTTTTGGATAAGTCTTTAAATCAAAAAGAGGAACAAGCGTTAGGAATTGGCAACCATGGTCGAGAGGTTAAAAATACAAAATCGGATGATCCTTCTTTGGGTCAGAATATAGATTTGTTCACATAGAGTTTATATTTTTCGGTTTTGTGAGTAAGATAATAGCAAGACCTGTTCAGGGAGAGTCTATAATTCTTCAGGCGTAAAAGTCACAACATCATCAATTTTAGTCGTGTCGGCAAACAGCATTACAAGCCTGTCTATCCCAAGGGCATTACCGGCAGCTTCAGGCATGGAATGCAAGGCGTCAAGAAATTTACCAGGCATGGGGTATTCTTTTTTTTCTGATAAGCGGCGCACTCTTATTTCATGTTCAAATCTTTCTCTTTGCTCGTCAGGATCGGTGAGTTCGCTGAAGGCATTACATAATTCAATTCCACTTATATAAAGCTCAAAACGTTCTGCAAAACTACTGTTATCAGGTTTCAGCTTTGCAAGGGCGCCGGAGGATGCGGGATAATCATAAAGAAAAAGGGGTTTTTCGAGGCCAAGGTTCGGTTCTATTTCCAGCCCAATGATTTCATCAAGCCTGTCATGTTCAAGCGCCGTCTGCATCGAGATTGAAGAAAATTTTTCAAAGGCCTGGGCTACACTCATACGATTCCAGGGGTGCGCTAAAGAAATTTTTTTACCTTGATATTCAATCTGCCCCCCAAATCCGGTGTCTTGGGTAATTTTTCTGATTAAATCCTCACACTGCTCCATCATATCCAGGTAATTGCTGTTAGCTGTATACCATTCGAGCATGGTGAATTCCGGCAGATGCTTTTCGCCTCGCTCGGCTTGCCGAAAACATCGGCATATTTGAAATATGTGCTTATACCCGGAAGATAGCAGCCGCTTCATGCATAATTCAGGTGAGGTCTGCAGAAAAAAATCGCCTGTTTCAACGGCATCTATAAATGCTTCAGGCGCAGGCGCAGGTATCCTTACCGGGGTTTCTACCTCCAGATAGCCTTTGTTATGGAAAAAACTGCGCACGGATTTTATTATATCAGCCCGCAATTTCAGGTGTTTTTTTAGTTTGGGCATAGTATTTGATAAAACAATATATTGACAAGAGATTAATCAGCAACCTATTAAAGAAACCGTTCACAGTCAACCGTTGCTTTGAACAGAATTTACAGAACAATTATTTTTTTATAATCATTTGTAAACTAATTTCCAAGGATTCAGAAAATTAATATACTTATTGTTAAATTAAGCGCCATCGGAGATGTGATTCATACTCTTCCTTCTTTAAACGCATTAAGAAAAAGATATCCCGCGGCTAAAATTACATGGTTGGTAGAAGAGGCCGCCTCGGATTTTGTCAAGGGCCATCGGGCGCTTGACCGGGTTATTGTATCCAGACGGAAAAAATGGGTTAAAGGGCTTTTCAGCGCGTCATTTTTAGAAAATTTTAAAGAGCTGCTAAATTTTTTTACGGAACTCCGAGATACAAGATATGATTTGGTAATCGATTTTCAGACTCTTATGAAAAGCGGAATTCTGGTTGCTCTGGCAAAAGGAAAACGCAAAGCAGGATATGGAAAAGGCATGGAACATATGGAACATAGCTACATATTCCTGAATGAACGGATCCCGCCGGTCGATATGAATAACCATGCTATCTTAAGGAGTTTAATGCTGCTTGAGTCCCTGGGGGTTAAAGCTCAAAAGATTCAATATGATCTGCCGGTGTTTGAGGAGGACATAGAAAAAACAGCTGATCTTTTAAAAACAACCGGTCGCGGCGGATCAAAACCTGTCGTAGCAATTAATCCGGTGGCCAAGTGGGAAACAAAACTTTGGGATAATAAAAAATTTGCAGAATTAGGCGATAGGCTGGTTAAGGATTATGGGGCGGAAATAATATTTACAGGCAGCAAAGATGATCTATCTCTTATTGAAGATATAATTTTACGCATGCATTCAAAAGCTGTGAACCTGGCCGGGAAAACCACCTTA
>JAERRQ010000282.1 GCA_016735355.1 Desulfobacterales bacterium
GGAAAATCTGCAAAAAACAGGCTCATTCAAAATACGAGGAGCAATGTTCAAGCTGCACACTATTCCTGAAAAAAAACGGGAAAGAGGCGTTGTGGCTGCATCAGCAGGAAATCACGCCCAGGGCGTTGCCCTTGCTGCCAAACAGGCCGGTATAGAGGCAACCATTGTTATGCCTGAATGGGCATCTATTACAAAACAGGAAGCCACACGTGGATATGGAGGCAAAGTTATCCTTCATGGCAACAGTGTCGGGCAGAGTCTTGAAAAAGCGCTTGAACTTGCGAGACAAGGCTTAACTTTTATTCATCCTTTTGATGATTATGATATCATTACCGGCCAGGGAACCCTGGGTCTGGAAATTATTGAAGAATTAAAAGATGCAGATGCTCTTGTTGTTCCTGTAGGAGGGGGCGGCCTTATAGCAGGGGTTTCATCCACAGTCCGTTCAATCAATCCCGGGATCAAGATCATCGGTGTTCAAGCTGCTGTCTGTCCGTCTGCCTATGAATCGAGAAAAGCAGGCCGTATTGTAAAGGTTGAGTCCCAGCCCTCAATTGCCGACGGAATAAGTGTTAAGAGGATTGGAAAGATCGGTTTAAAAATTATTAAGGAATGCGTTGATGATATTGTACTTGTGGAAGAAGAACATATAGCCTCTGCGATGTTGATTCTACTTGAAAGAAAAAAAATTCTGACTGAAGGAGCCGGAGCAGTGACATTTGCAGCGCTTTTAAACGGTTCCGCTAATATCCCGAAAAACGGAAAGGTGGTACTTCTGATCACCGGGGGAAATGTTGACAGCCCTTTTTTAGGCCGAATCATCGGCCAGGGACTTATAAAAAACGGACGCATCATGCGGATCAGGGTACTTCTTGAAGATACTCCCGGTTCCATGGCCAGGCTGCTTGCCATTGTAGCCAGCTTAAAAGCAAACGTACTACATATTTTCCATTCCAGAAATATGGGAAATATGCCGATCTATACCGCCTTTGTCGATATGGAGCTGGAAACCCGCGGATTCGACCACCTCGACGAGATTAACAGCGAGTTGAAAAAAGCCGGTTACAGGGTTGAACAGAGATGCTGATAACCGGGGTGTAGATTCCAGTTCCCTAAGAGCCTATATCGTTACTCCTTGACTCTAATTCTTCCCAACGCTGATACAGATGCTCAAATTTCTTTTGTGCTTCTTTATGTTCGGCATATATTTTCGCCAATCGATCAGCATCACACATGATTTCAGGATCATGAAGCTGTTGTTGCAAGTTATCCGCAATTACTTCTGCCTTTTCTATCTGTCTTTCAATCCGGTTTAGCTCCTTACGCTCTTCGTAGGCCAGCTTATGGGGTTTATTGTTAGGGGGGCTTTTTGAGGTTTCACCGGCTTTAGGTTTGATGGACAGCCTGACCTTCCTGTATTGAAGCCACTGGTCATAATCTGCAAAATATTCCGCAGTACCATTTCCGTCCAGGTAAAGCAAAAGATCACAAAGGCGCTCCATGAGGAACCGATCATGCGTAATGAGGACTATGGCGCCGGGGAATTCCTCCAGACTATCTTCGAGTACCTCAAGCGTGGGTATGTCCAAATCGTTGGTAGGCTCGTCTAACAGGAGTATATCCGCTGGTTGCAACATCAAGTTAGCTATAAGAACCCGTGCCTTCTCTCCACCTGAGAGCCCGGCAACCGGCATGCCCAATTGCTCTGTTTGAAAGAGAAATCGCTTTGCCCAAGCGGTCACGTGAAAAGGCCGCCCCTGATATATGACCGTGTCTCCTTCCGGAGACAGGACTTGCCGCAAGGTCTGGCTCCCGTCCTTTAGCTCCCTCTTTTGATCAAAAGTCACGATCTTTAAACCGTCCGCCGTTTTAACAGAACCGGCTTCGGGAGTCAGCTTACCATTAAGAATATGAATGAGACTACTTTTCCCCGTTCCGTTTCGTCCCATCACCCCGATGCCCCTGCCTGGTGTTAGTTGCAAGCTTAAATCATCAAAAAGAAGTTTTCCACCCAGGCTTTTTCTCAGTTTTTTTGCATCCAATAGTTTTTTCGTTTTTCGGTGGGTGGTCTCAAAGGCGATGCCAACGCTCCTGTTATGGGCATTACGGCCCTTAACCGTCTCAAGGGTTTCCTGTAGATGGTAAGCCTTGTCGATTCGGTATCGCGCCTTTGATGTTCTCGCCTTGGGACCGCGACGGAGCCATTCTATCTCACGGCGGACTTTGTTGGAAAGGACAGTTTCAAGTTTTGCCTGTTCATGAATATACTTCTCCCGTTTTTCAGCAAATTCGCTGTAATTTCCCTCCACTTTGATGAATCCATCAGGATATCGCCGGTTCAGCTCAACAATACGGTTTGTCGTATTTTCCAAAAAGAACCTGTCGTGACTCACCAGTACAAAAGCGAAAACTGCATCTTTTAAAATTTTCTCCAACCACAAAATACCCTCCAGATCCAGATGATTGGTAGGTTCATCCATGAGGAGTAAATCCGGTTTTTGAAAAAGGGCTTGACCAATGGCCAGCCTTTTGCACAAACCGCCGGAGAGTGTTTTTACCTTTTGATTAATGTTATCAACTTCAATGAGGCTAATGATTTCCTGGCGTCGCTTACTGACTTGCCATGCCTCAAGCTCTTTTGGAATGGCGTGGAACAAAGTTTCCTCTATGGTTTTATCCGGGTAGAGAACGTCCTCTTGCGGGAGGTAAATCATGTTTGTGTTTCTTTTTCGCGAAATCTCTCCTGAATCGGCAGGCTCCATATTCGCGAGTATTTTCAATAACGTGGATTTCCCGGCGCCATTGGGGCCTATCAATCCCATGCGCTCATTCTCTAAAACCTTTAGAGAAATATCGGTAATCAAGGGCTGTGCCCCATAGGATTTGCTCATAAAATGAGTGCTTATAAGTACGTTTGAAGGCATATATTTATTTTTTACCGTCCTGTTGCATTCTATTAACTGTCACCACTCTAAAAAAATACCCGTTACCTGAAAAAAACTATTGGCAGCATTCAAAATCCGGGCTTGAAAATCGCTGTTCTGTTATTTGCCGGGTTAACGCTTTAAAAATTGAAAGTATGGCAGGATCATTTATATTCATTTTTGCGTTATTAATAAATTCTTCCAAATCAATCTCCGGATATTGTTTTTGGTATTCAAAAGCCTGTATAGCCATTTCTAATTTATCAATATTTTTTAACAACCTGGCCTCCGGACTATTTCTGTTTTCATATTCTTCCCAAATATCGACTATGCTTAAGTTATTATCAGGAAAAATATCGTTAATTTTTTTTATTGCATTTTTTTCTTTTTCGTACTTTTCAGTAACAGGAATACCGCAATGAGGGGTTATGTCTCCGGTTATTATTTCTGGTAAATCGTGCAATAAACTCATTTTTAATAATTTCTCTACATCGAGTTCAAGCATTGCTCCCAAAATTAAAGCAATAAAAGATGTGCGAAAAGAATGATCCGCAACAGATTCCGGACATGGAATATTTTTCATTGCCCACCCGGTTCTTTTAATCCGTTTTAATTGACCGGCTTCAATAAATAATTTTAAAAGTTTATTATTATCCATATTGTCACCTTTGATTGCTGAATTTACAGTTTTTCTTGTTAAAAAAAATAAAAATATGCCAATAAAAGTTAATTCGTCAACAAGCTACTTGAAAACATTGAAAAAATAAAAAAATAATTACCACCATTGCTATCGATCTTTTAAAAAAAGAGTATGATATTCATCTTCTGAAATATGCTCTTTTAATTTCTTGTTAATAAAAAGATATATTTCTTCAAGTTCCAGGTCTGACAGCCTTGAGATAAATGCTTTTAAAAAAGAGTCTTCAGAGAATTTCTGAAGATAAAACATAATGGTTTCTTCATCTGTTCCACGGTCAAGGCCAAAAGCCCCCATTCCTTTATATTTCTGAATAAAATTGTGAGTATCTTTCTTCATATTTCCTTGTAACCAGTTTGGGTTAATAGTGTTCTTTCAAACGCCGCGCCTCTTGATGTCCGCCTCTTGATGTCCGCCTCTTGATGTCCGATGGATTGATTGGTCAATCTTTATTTTTGCAACTTTATTGTGAGCGCGGTAACAACACCCCACACCAAGTTGAAAAACAACACAAATAATGGAGTATATAACCCTAAACCAAGCCCAGCCATTCCTTTGTGTGCTTTAGGGAAAACAACAAATAATTGAACTGCCGTGGGAAACAAACTCAGCACTGTGCCTTTCATTAATAATTTTGAGTTCAACATTGGCAGAAAAAAAAGAAACCCCCAAAGACCACCCCAGACAATACGAGGATAAAGCCAACCAGGAGTTAAAGATGG
>JAERRQ010000365.1 GCA_016735355.1 Desulfobacterales bacterium
ACGGAATAGCAATACCGGCCCTCGCGGCGGACGATCTCGACCGCGCGTTCGAATCGCTCGGGGTCGACCTTTTCTTTGGTGTGCATTTCCTGCACGGTTTTACCTAAAACTTCTTCCACCGTATAACCGTACAAGTTCTCGGCCATTGGATTATAATAGTTTATGCGTAAATCAAGGTCTGTTGTGGCAATAGCTATATCCTGAGCATTTTTCAAAATATTATTCAGCAGAGTAGTTTTTTCAGCAAGCGCCTTTTTATGCCCAGTGATATCCCGCACGGCCGTTATTCGAAGGGGTCTACCCTGGCAGTCCATCATCCTGGACTGAATTTCACATGAAAATGTCGTACCGTCCTTGCGCAGAGCGGTTAGTTCATAAGGTTTTTCATACCCTGACAGAATTTTATTTTTTATACGTTCCCGATCTTCCGGTATTATCCACTCGGTAGCATGCCTGCCGACAGCTTCAGTATGGGTGTAGCCAAACATCCTTTCCGCAGTCCGGTTTTGATCCAGGCAGACACTTTTTTCTGAAAAAAATATGGCTTCAAAAGATGCCTCAGACAAAACCTTCAGCCGCTCTTCACAGTCACGCAGCGCCTGTTTGCCATGATCAACCTCGCTCTCTAATTCCTTGATCCTTTGTTCCAATTCTTCATATGCCGGTTTTCTGTCCATCACAAAATCCTCCATTGATTATGATAGAAATAGCCATCACGATTTTCATAAATTTCTCCTTTGTATCAATATAGGTCATTGACACGACCAACATGATGACTTAGTCATCTTACTCCTGAAACCCTGTCATAAAAAACAAGAAAATCAGGGGTTGCTTTTATCATCGGCCACTTAGATATGAGTGTTGAGTAGTGAGTGATGAGAAAAACCGAATCGTATCTTTATACTCAACACTCATATCCTGAAATGGCCGAAATGAAAATTAATTTCGAAAATGAGTTGGGTTCCGGGCAAAGCCAGCCTTGGTATATAACAAAGAATATCCGAATTTCAAAATTAGCGAAGCTTTTTTTGAACCTCTTCCGGATGATATTGTTGCCGCTTTTAATGGCGAAGGCTTGTGAAACTACTTCTCGATACCTGTACTTTTATTTGGTTAGGAACGTGGACGAAATAACTTCCACAAGTAGGCGCACAGATTTAGGTTAGGTTTGTTCGATCTGAAAGCACAAAAGTTGAAGGAATAGCAAGCTATTTCAAGATTTTTGTGCTTTCAGATCGGGCAAAGATGGCCTGAAGCTGTGATGCATAGTTAGGGAAGTTATTTCATCCACGTTCCTTAACTAAAGGGAGTGAGGAACTTTTTCAAAATATAATTGAAGCTTTTACTGATCCGCTTATCGTTCAGTATCCAATTCGTAATCTCTGGTAGTTTTGTGACAATTTGAAAATGCAGTTGTTGTAATTGATTGACAGAAATAAAAAAGAGCATTGTGGAGCGGTAGCAGGTGTGACACATTTTTTACAGGCGTTTTGACGCGAATAGAAGCAGGCAGGCGGATTAATCCATCTTAATGTATACACACAGCACAGCATATCTTTTAATTTTCCGTGCTGAACTATAGATTGTCAGATACATGATTTTACAATTTGGCACAAGGCCAGAGGAAGGCATATTGTAATACTCCGACCACCGATAACGCAGTGAAATTATTTATTTGATAATCTATATTGAAGCTGTACGATCTATATACTGAGTTAAAAGTTTCCGGTTGTCTTCATCTGTAATCTCATCCGGAATCTTTTCCATGGCCAAGTCGAAGGCGGCATCAACGAGTTCGGCACGAAAAGAATTTTTTGCATTCTGAATAATTGCCTTCACCTTCTGTTTGGAAGCTTCTATCATTAATCCGCTCTGTACGCGGGCATCTTCAACAATCTTGTCCTTTTGCTGGGCGCCCTGCCTGACTATTCTTTTCTTTAACTCGGCAAAATGACCGATGCTCTCCTCAAGCTGCTGCCTGGCTTCTTTGATTGATTGGTTGGCCTTATTTTTTTCTTCTTCCAACAATTCCAAATCCCTGGCCAAGGACTCTTTGCGTGAATGCAAAAAATTCATCAAAGGTTTTTTGCCGAATTTAACCAGCAGGAATACAATGATGCCGAAATTTATCCATCTAAAGACCAAATCGTATGTACTTCTCCAGCTACTGACGCTTTCAGATGCAAAAGCAAAATC
>JAERRQ010000383.1 GCA_016735355.1 Desulfobacterales bacterium
ACAATATCAGGGGCCGGTTCTATTATACCGGACTGAACTTTCAGAATCTCAGAAACAGAATCTACAATAAAACCTGTCACACGGTTATCAACGTTTACTATTATAACCCTGGTATTCGCTGTTGCTTTATCTTTCGGATCAGGAAGGTTCAGTCTTTTCCGCAACTCTATAACCGGTATTATACTTCCTCTGAGATTTATAACGCCTTCAATAAATACAGGCGAGTTGGGAAGATTGGTTATAATCGGTGTTCCGATAATTTCCTGAACCATCAGAATATCCAGAGCAAACCTGTCTTCACCTATTATAAAGCCGACAAGCTGCAAACTCTCATCTTTTTCGGTTTGACCCGAAACCGAAGTTAATTGTTGTTCTTCCATATTAATTAGTCTCCATTAATTATTCGCCATATAAGGTAACTGCCCTGCTTCGGAAGATACGGCAGGGCAGTTTGTATTATTATGCCTCATATTTAAAGGTTTCAACTTCTTGCTTAAGGGCAAGCGATTCCTGTTGCAAATCTTCGGTAATACCGACAACTATTCCTGCGCCTTCAACAGTCTTTGCGGCAACTTCAGCAGATTCCATGGACATATTCACAAGCTTCCCGGAACGTCCTGCCTGTAAGGATGTCAGCTTATCCATCTCATCCGACCTGGTTGCAATCTCCTCCATCTCGTCACCTATTCTACGCGTATCAGAAACCATTGCCGCAACAGCTTTGGAGATTCCGGCAATAGCCTCCATATTGATTTGCCCACCCTCCATAATCTTTGCCAGAGCGAGCCGGGAATCACCTGTAAGCCTTGTCCCCTCTTTAACACGCGCAACCGAATCACGAATAAGCTTTGTAATCTCCTTGGCTGCTTCAGAAGAACGCTGGGCCAGCTTTCCAACTTCATCTGCAACAACTGCAAAACCCTTGCCATGCTCACCGGCCCGGGCAGCTTCAATCGCTGCATTAAGCGCAAGCAGATCCGTTTTTTCAGCAATTTCTGTAATAACCGCAATGATCTCCGCAATCTGATCAGAGGATTCCGCGATATTCTGCATACCCTTAACAGTTTCAGAAACAGCGGAGGTTCCTTCTTCGGCTGCTGCAAGAACCAGCTGACCATGTTCGGATGACCTTTGTGTTGCTTTATCCATATCATCCATAGCCTTTACCAGAGAATCAACACGCTCGCCCGAGGTTGCGGCCGCTTCTTTCTGAGAATTAGAAAACTGGGCAACTTCTCCGGCGGTTATACCCATTTCCTTAATAGTATTCTGCATCTCTGCTGCTTTATTCTGCTGCGCTCCGGCACGATCTTTATTTGCAGTTGCGCGTTTCCCCACATCTATGGCATGTTTTTCAACATTAATAACAACCTGATCCGCGCCCTTGTAATTGATTCTTAACTGTTCCATCAGATTATTCAATTCTATAGACATAGCTCCGATTTCATCTGCGGATTCTATCGGGACATTAAGTGTAAAATCACGTTCACTAAATATTCTACGAACTATTTCAGACACTTTAAGAATTGGTCTTGAAATCATATTACCCATGAAAAATGCTATGATCGTTCCAAGAATAAGAGCTCCTATACCTAAACCCATGGCAATATTAGCTTTATCATGTCCCTTGGCCATGATCTCTTCTGACCTGACGCCCAATACCTCCTGCACCATCTTCGCAATCTCACCTGATAGCTCCAGGACATTGTGAACATGAGTATCCATTGCTGCTGACAGGGTTTCGATTCCGGCACGCCCTTCAACAATTGCGCTAAAAGCCTTTTTATATGCACTCAAGTTATCTTCCATATTGACAACATGAGACCTTGCAATTTTGGAATCCCGGAATGATTTGCTAATATCATCTACCCAGGAGTAAACTGCCTTAACGTATTTAGGATCATTCCGCATATAATAATCCTTTTCACTTCTTCTTAATTGTAGAAGCTTTTGCTGGCAACCAGGTACAAGAATATTATCCAGAGCCTTTTCAATATCCGTTAATGCGCTATTCATGGCCCAGCGGTATTTATCACGGGAATCCTTGTCGGCATCGATATACCTGTTAAGTGACCTGGAATATTCATTAAGCCGCGCATTCTGAATCCTCTTCGATATCACCTCGCATTGAGACTGTTCCAAAAGCCGTTCATAAGCGCTAACGGCCTGCATTAATTTATTTTTATCCTTATTGTTCCTTGTGCGTGTATAATTATTGGTATATCTCAGCAATTGAAGATATCTTGTGTGCAGTTCGCCCACATCATATTGCTTCATATCCTTCATCATTAAAGCAGCAATATCCGTTACTTCCCCTGTAAGTCCGGAAAATCGATCAAGCCCCTGAACCTGCCATGCCTTTACAAACTTCTCAAAAATTCTTTGATATTCATCAGCAAGTTTAATAGTATTTTCAGCTTTTTTTATTGCTACGTCATACTTGGCTTTATCTGCAAGTCCAATTCCGGTTTCAGCCTCTTCCTTCAATTTGGCAACCGATTCTTTTATCTTGTCGAGATCTTCCATATTCTTGTGAAGCAAAAAGTCATCCGCTAAAGTTTGAATCTTGAAAGCAAGCATTTGGATGTTATCAGCATGCCCTTTAATAAGCACCTCATGAGCCAGAAGGTGGTCAAACTCTTTGGTTACATCCTTGACCGAAAACTGATATATTACAATAACTGCTGCAAGAAAAAGAAATATGACCCCAAATCCGCTCAAAATCTTGGATTTAAGTTTCATGTTACCAAATCCTGACAAAATTGATTCATTCATTGTTCCCTCCATTGATCTATGTCCAAGTCCCTGAATAAAAATAAAAAATACGCACAATAATTTTTTATCAAAAAAGATATAAAAAATTTTCAGCCTTGCTCTTTATAATGAATTATAATAAAAATTAGAATTCCGTGGCTGCTATGGCCATAGATTATGATTGCTCATGGTATTCCTCCTTTTGCAGATAATAATTGAATTCCTTATAAATAATTTCACCGCGTTATCGGTCACAACCTTCAGTCGACCTACTCCGGGATCCATATTAGTATCGGCATTCTTATTAAATACTTTAGTTTTTTATGCTCATCAGGGGTATACTAATAAAACCGCATTGTTTTATGAATGGTCACAAAAATAGCGCCGGGTGCAATATAAAAAAATTATTCGATTATCAGCCCTGAAAGGGCTATACATACCAGCCCAGGGCAACGCCCTGGGATTTCTAATATCCCATAGCCAAAAGCCCTGAAAGGGCGTGACATATATTTATTTTTATGTATCGCCCTTTCAGGGC
>JAERRQ010000077.1 GCA_016735355.1 Desulfobacterales bacterium
AAATAAATGCAGCCATAACAAGCAAAAATAATGGTCGGATACTATCAGCATCTTTGGCTTGACGAAGCAGTGATGTTATTTTTTCTTTTAACAGATATTGCCATGTAATTATTTTTACGAAAAATTTATTTTTAAAAGCAGGCCCGGGCGCGGTGTCCCGCTTTTCCGGTTTTGCAGTAAACGGATTGGATGCGCTTGCCCAGGGAACCGGTGGAAAGGGGAGCAATGCAATCGGAAGCAGCAACAAAATTAGAATGGTTATAGCTTTTTTCATTGCTTTATGCGAAAATTTAAAAACAAGGCCCAAGGATTAATCATATCATAGTATATTGATGTTGATTTATCTTCTTTAATAGCAGTTTTTACTTCAAATATTGCAGAATTATCTAAAGCCGCCGGATTTTTTTCTGCAAAGAAAAGGGCAGTATAATAAGATGGATCATAAACGGCAACAGTAATATGCTTAAAGTTGTTTGTGGCAGTTACATGGCAAGGCACAAAAAACTTGTAACTCAACTTGTTGTTATTTAAAATAGCTGTAAAATTTTCAATAAATTCGACTTTAAAAGGTTTTTCGTCAATTTTTACAAAAGTAAAGTAGTTGTGGTTGGCAAGATATGAAAAAGCCTCTTTTTTTATTAATGCAATCTCGTTTTTTTCTAAAATACCGTTTTGGTTTTTATCATAATCACCAGCGATCATAACGGCAAACATGTCATCAAAGTTCCATTGAATCTTAAAGCCGGCAAGCCCTTTATCATCAAAAACAATTTTAATTCGATTAACAATAAATACATGCGGGTGAGATCTGGAAACACCGCAGAATGTTAATAGAATAGTAAGGCTTATGACGGAAATAATTATAAGGGTTGTTTTTTTTGGCACAATGCTATTCATACTTTGAGAGTAGTTCTTATCATTTAAACTTCTTTCAAAACTCACTTAAAATCTTACACGGTTTTACAGGGTAAGATAATTTGGATAAGAGAAGGAGTATATATTACAATCTCTATAAAAAATTATTAATAAAAGCAATAAAAGTGTACGGGACGTTTTTTTTAAAATTGTTTCAACCATTCTCTAAAGTGAATTGACATAAAGTTTACAACTATATATTAAAATATATCCGATGGAACGGGATCAGGCTCTGCTGTGATGAACCTGCAAGGGATAACCGGTGAAAATACCCGTTTTCCATGAACTTGAAAAAAAATTTTCATAAATATCCTATAGGAGGAAAATGATAATGAGCATTACGATGGTACTCCCCGGTTCTTTAAAAAAGTGGATGGGGAATAATTCCGAAGCCGAGTGCGAGGGCGCTACGGTGCTTGAGTGTGTTGAGTTTCTGGAAAACAAGTTTAACGGATTTAAAAAAAATATTGTAGATGAAAACGGTAATCTAAGAGATGAGGTACTTGTATTTAAAAACGGAACCAATATTATGAATCTCGAAGGGTCCGCCACCTTGATTGTAGATGGAGACGATATCAGCGTAATACCATTTGCAGCAGGAGGTTAGTATCTTCATAATTCATTATCCATTCTCCCCTAGTCTTGAAGAAAATAGTCTTGAAGAAAAACCAAAATTTTCCTTTTGAGCTGGTTATAACTTTTGGTTAGACCTATTCTCAAGCACAAGGGTTTACTGAAAACTGTGCGTTTATGAACTTTTTAATAATAACATATTAATATCATGGGGTAATCTAATGGATATCCGCATAACTACGATCAGTGAAAACACAGCAATGACAGGAGGCCTGTTAAGTGAATGGGGTTTGAGTATACTGATTGAAACAAAAAGTCTGAATATACTTTTTGACACAGGGCAGTCTGTTTCAGCGGCCTATAACACAGATGCACTGGGGATTGACCTTTCCTTAACAGATAAAATTGTGTTGAGCCATGGTCATTTCGATCATACCGGGGGGCTCCTTGATGTTTTGAAAAAAATCGGCAAAAAAATACAGGTATTAGTTCATCCCGATGCCTGGAATCTTAAATACGGTCTTTTGCCTGCAATGAGTGCCCACAGGTATATCGGCATACCTTACAAAAAGGAAAAACTGGAAAGTTTAGGCGCAGATTTTGTTTTACACAAGGAACCGGTTTGGCTTACCGACAATATTCTTATTACAGGTGAAGTTCCGATGAGAACAGCATATGAGCAGATTGATCAGGGCTTGTTTGTTAAGCAGGGCGATCAGTTTGTTCCTGACCAACTGCTTGATGACAGATCTATTATCTTAAAAACCACAAAGGGTTTGCTGGTTATTGCCGGATGCGCTCATCGCGGGATAATAAACATTTTGCAATATGCTCGGGAACTTACAGGGGAAGAGCGGATTCATGCTGTAATCGGCGGAATACATCTTTTTCGTGCTTCAATAGAACAGCGCGAAAGAACCATTGAAGCTTTTAAAGAGATGAAAATTGAAAAAATAGGCGTTTCACATTGCACGGGACTGGATGCATCCTTCAGGCTTGCTCATGAATTTAAGGAAAAATTTTTCTTTAACAATACAGGCAACATATTGTATCAAGAGAAGGGGTCAGATCTTCATTCTTGAAGGAATTATGGATTTTGCACATAAAATGAATTTATCTGTCAAGAATGAAGACCTGCCCCCTCTTGGAAGAGGGAGTTATGTAATTGTTTTTGAGTTAAAGAAAAAACAGAATATTAGGGTAGGCCAGCTGGGATCTTTTTTTTTATCAATGGTTTTTATGCTTATGTTGGATCGGCAATGGGCGGATTAACAGCCAGGATTAACCGTCATTTGCGAAAAGAAAAAAAATTCCACTGGCATATTGATTATCTATTAAAACATTCATCCATCATTAATATTATTACAGGCGAAAATAACGACGGATCAAAATATCAGTGCCGTATTGCCAGGATCCTGATAAAAAATCTTGATTGCATTAAAGGGTTTGGGTGCAGTGACTGTAAATGCAGTAGCCATCTTTTTTTTTCCCCTAAAAAAAAGATAATTCTCAAGCACGTTTTAACGGCATTTAATGGGGTAGGGGTTCAAATGGGGTAGGGGTTCAAAATCTTGAACCCCTACTTCTCATGACCCCACTGTGCTCATCTCTTTACGTTTCGTCTCCTCCGCATCTTCAATAGAAGTATATCCAAGCTGCTTTACCATATCCAGATAATTCTTGATCATCATATTCTCATTCTTTTCAAAATAATGCTTAACATCTTTAAGAAGAAACGTGAGCGTCGTGTCGGAATAAGTCTCCAACTCACCTCTCAGGTATGTTTCAAATGAGGTCGCCGAAGGTGTATCCTCAGAACTTCTCAAAGCACGAGCACTGCCCATGAGGCAGGGGAATTTTTCAAACATTTCTTTTTGCCATTCAATTTCAATGTCTACAATTTCATCCATTTCAGGATTCTCTTTTATCTTCTCTATGAGATTGTCCATTCTTGCGTATTTTTGTGTCATGAGATTGATGTTGTTTTTTTCGGCAGACTTAAGATCTTGCAGGTAGCTTTCCAGTGTCTCCCTGGACCATGAAACAAACTGTGAAGATCTGACAATCTTGAACATTTCAGGGTCTTCCTGGCATGATGCTTTCTGCAGAGTGGGAACTGTGAGGAACATATCAAGTTCTCTCTTTAATATTCTGTTGGTTAAGTTCTTGTTCTCATCCATGCTTCCTCCTGTAGGATAAAATTATATAAAACATCCGCTAAATGTTATATTATTATTATTAGATTTAAACTCAATATAAACTTGAATTTTATAATAATCAAGTTTATACTTTAAATAATAAAGTAAAATAATTTGGTATAATTACAGACCTCGTAATTTATTTAGGATGTAATGGTGTTCTTATTGTAATAACAACGCACTACATAATAATTGGACATTAAGCTGTTAGGTATTAGCTGTTAGCGGTTAGCTTACTTGTTGAATTTATAGTAATTTAGCTAAAACCTAAAACCTAATAGCTAATGGCTAAATCGCAAAAGCAGTGTTTTTTGTCCAAAAATATGGCTGAAATAGCAAAATTATTATGAGGTCTGTTGAAATTTAATATGAAGAAATGACAGGAGAATATGACATGGATTTTGAAACGATTCAACTTGAGAAGAAAGATCGTCTCGCCACGTTAAGATTTAACAGGCCAGATAAGAGTAACGCCTTAAACCGGACCATGATGACTGAGCTGGCTACTGCTATTGAGGATGTTGCAACGGATGACGAGATCAGGGCTTTGCTCTTGACCGGAGTCGGCAAGGCTTTTTGCGCCGGCGCCGACCTTGATATTATGCCGGGCGGTGGCGCCAGTGATATGGGTGAGCTGGGGGTTGAAATCTTGCGGCGTTCATTCCTGTTTAAAACCGCCAAGAGGATAATTTCCGGGCTACAGAAGATGGAAAAACCTACTATTGCCATGATCAACGGCGCTTGCGTAGGAGCCGGTTTTGATATTGCTCTGGCCTGTGATATCAGGATGGCCACTGAAAAAGCAAAATTCATGTGCGGGTTTGTGAAATTGGGTATATTCCCCGGTTTTGGAGCGGCATGGTTTTATCCTAGAACCATGGGCCTGGGGAAAGCTTTTGAAATGCTTTACACTGGTGACATGCTTACAGCTCAGGAGGCCAAAGAAATAGGTATGCTTAATAAAATTATGCCGCCGGAAGAGCTTGAGTCGGTTACCATGAAAATGGTGCAAAAGATTGTAAATGGCCCCCCAATAGCTTTAAGATTAATGAAGGCACAGGTTTATAAGGGGCTCGGCACGGATCTGGGCACAGCTTTGGATGAAGCTGCAGTTTGTGAATCGATTACCCTAGCCTCAAAAGATTTTATTGAGGGCGTAACATCGTTTAGAGAGAAAAGACCGGTATCTTTTAAAGGTAATTAAATTTTTTATTTAGTGCGGGAGTGATTATTATTATGGATAAATTTACTGAAGATAGAATTAATGAGTTAAGAGAGAAAAAAAAGGCTGCAAAGCTGGGTGGTGGTCAAAAAAAACTGGACGCGCAGCATAAAAAAGGAAGAATGACTGCCAGGGAGAGGATCGAATATTTTTTAGATGATGGTAGTTTTCATGAACATTCTGTCTTGATCGGCCTGGAAGACGGTACGCCGACTGACGGAATAATATGCGGATTCGGCACTGTAAACGGAAAAAAAGTTAGTGTCTATTCACAAGACCCTACGATCAGAGGGGGATCAGTCGGGGTTTGGAGCGGTTACAGGATGTACAAAACAGTTGAAAAGGCACTGCAGTTGGGAATTCCCTTTATCGGGCTGCATGATTCACCAGGAGCAAGACTTCCCAAACTATCCGAAAGTAAAACCGCCATAGGAATGCTGATGGAAAAAAACGGTGGCTCAATTTTTTATCCTAATACCCAAGGTTCCGGAGTTATTCCCCAGATCTGCGGCATGATGGGAAGCTGTGCCGGCCTTTCCGTATACTCCCCGGCTTTGACAGATTTTATCTTTATGGTAGATAAACAGAGTCATATGTATATCACCGGACCGGCCATGGTTAAAACTGTTACCGGCGAGGATCTGACCCATGATGAGCTGGGCGGAGCAGAGGTTCACTGCACGAAGAGCGGCGTAGCAGATGGAAGATTCGAGAGCGAAAAAGCATTAATGGATAAGCTAAAGGAACTTCTTTCTTATTTACCCCAGAATGCGGATGAACAGCCTCCGGTAGTCAATACCGGAGATGATCCTAACAGACCTGTTGATGTATTGACTGATATTGTATCCTCCAAATCTAGCAGGGCCTATGATGTGCATAAGGTTATTGAGGTCATTGTGGATAATGGCAAATTTTTTGAAATAAAAGCGGAGTTTGCCAAAGAGATGGTTGTCGGATTTGCTCGTTTGGACGGCAAATCAGTTGGTATAGTTGCAAATCAGCCGATGGTTTACGCTGGTAGTCTTACAGTCGACAGTTCTGATAAGCAGACCAGATTTATGAGATTTTGCGACTGTTTTAATATCCCTGTCGTACTGCTTATAGATACTCCGGCCTATATGCCCGGAAGCGATCAGGAACATAGCGGCATCATCCGTCATGGCGCTAAAGTATTATATTCACTTTGCGAAATGTCTGTTCCCCGTATATCTCTTGTAATGAGAAAATCATACGGTGGCGGGAATCTCGGCATGGGGACAATCCCGGGTATGAAAACCGATATGGTTTACTATTGGCCCATTGCGGAAGCAGGCGTGCTAGGAGCTCCTGCATCGGTTGAACTCCATTTCGGCAAGGAGATAAGGGCGTCGGAAGATCCACAAGCAATGAGAGCGCAAAAGTTGGAAGAATATATTACACAATATGCCAATCCAATGCGTGAAGCCTCCGGCAACTGGAGCTTTGAGGATATTATTGAGCCAAGGGATACAAGAAAGGTCTTGATAAGAAGCCTTGAATATCTTTCAACTAAAAGACAAGATATTACTCATAGAACTATTAAAAAGAAACATGGAAATATTCCACTATAGAAAAGCTTACGAGTTTTGATTTCTGAAAGTTCCCTTTTATGGACGGACACCGGATATTGATGTTCAGGGCCATTGGAAAAGCGCAAAAGGCAGGCAAAAAACAAAAAAGGTTTCAGTTGGTTACAAGTGCCGGAAATCTTTTTTGTTTTTTTAAGGTGACAGCTTGATTGCTCCCTCTGCATGGGTTGAAATAAATACTGAAAAGTTATGTTATAACTTATTTAAAATACGGGAGATTATTAGTTCTAAAACGCGCCTTATGGCTGTGGTTAAGGCCAATGCTTACGGCCATGGAATGATCGAGATTGCTCAACAGGCTCAAAAAAGCGGTGCAGATATGCTGGGCGTTGCAAGGGTTGATGAAGGTATAAAACTCAGAAAAGCTGGGCTTGATCTGCCTGCTTTAATTTTTGGTTTTACCCATCAATCCCATGCCTTAAAATTAATTGAATACGATCTTACCCAGACTGTGTTTTCGCTTCAAAGCGCCGAGGCCCTGTCCAAAACCGCTCAGGCAGTCGGAAAAAAAATCAGGGTTCATCTAAAAATAGATACAGGTATGGGTCGGCTGGGATTCTGGTCTGACACAATCGACAGAATTGTTAATGACGTTATCTCGACTGTCGGCTTGCAAGGTATGGAAATTGAGGGAGTGTATACGCATTTTGCCAGCGCTGACTGGCGGAACAAAGATTATACACAAAGGCAGTTTGACTTTTTTATTGATATTTTAAGCAGGCTTGAATTAAAGGGGTTTCAGGTTCCTATCCGGCATGCCGCAAACAGTGCCGCAATAATTGATCTTCCTGAAACATATCTGGATATGGTGCGAGCCGGTATTATGATATACGGTCTTTATCCTTCTGGTGAAGTAAAAAAAGAACGTATAAATCTGAAGCCGGTAATGACATTAAAGACCAGGATTACACATGTAAAAAAAGTGCCGGCCGGTTTTAAGGTGAGCTATGGCTCTACTTATGAAGCGATTAATCCCACCATCATTGCAACTGTTTCAATCGGATATTCGGACGGACTAAACCGTTTGCTCTCTTCCAAAGGCCATATGCTGCTTCACGGTTGCAAGGTGCCCATAGCAGGCCGGGTCTGCATGGACATGACAATGCTTGACACCGGTAATATATCGGATGTGAGGGCAGGGGACGAAGTGGTGGTTTTTGGGGAACAGGGCGATAAATCTATTACTGCCGACCAGATAGCAAAAACTACAAGTACAATCAACTATGAAGTTGTGACGGGCATAGCAGGCAATTTGCCAAGAATACAGACCTCGTAATAATTTTGCTATTTTAGGCATATTTTTGGACAAAAAATACTGCTTTTGCGATTTAGCAATTAGCCATTAGCTATTAGGTTTTAGCTAAATTACTATAAATTCAACAAGTAAGCTAACCGCTAACAGCTAATACCTAACTGCTTAATGTCCAATTATTATGTAGTGCGTTGTTATTACAATAAAAACACCATTACATCCTAAATAAATTACGAGGTCTGAAATAAATTAATAGGGTTTTCGTTCCAAGCACTAATTATGCCATTAAATATTTTTCGTCCCCGTTTATTCAAACAGGAACATCCGTACATATCTGTGATCAAGGTCTTTTGTTGCTATCCTGCCGTATTCGGCTTCTATTTCAGAGAAGAGTTTCTCCAGGATCAGGCCGAATCCGGTATAAAGATCGTATTTTTCCAGCCCTGTTTTT
>JAERRQ010000285.1 GCA_016735355.1 Desulfobacterales bacterium
CATACGATTTTAAACGATGTTCCAGCAACTGGATAACAAGATCCACAATCACCGAAGGGCTGATCTGCTGCATCTTAAGTTTGGGGGGGCGGGAAAATTCAAGAAAATTTTGTAAAAGAGTATCAATATGGCGAATCTCTTCCGATATAACTTCAAAATCTTCTTTCTGATTGGAAGATAAATCAAGATAACGCCCCAGGGAAAACATTCGCATTTTTACTGAAGTAAAAGGATTCCGGATGCTATGCGCCATCCCTGCGGCCAGCTTTCCCACCATAGCCATCTTTTCCGCCTGTTGAAGGTGTTCCCGGCTTTTTTCAAGCTCCCAGTGGGTTTGATCCATATCATCCATAAGGCCTCTGACGCTGCTGCGGAGAGCTTTTATTTCGTTTCCGGGCACATCAAACCCTCCGGTTTTGTTAACCTCTTTTGTTAACCTCCGAACCGGTCCCAGTATATATTTTGCAAGAACAATAACCAGAAACAGAGCCAGGAAAAATTCTATGAACATGGCGGAAGCAGCGACGATTCTGAGGTTTCCGGCTCGAATTGAGCTTTCATTTTTTGCCAGAATAATGCTTTGTGTGTGGATGTTTTTATACCGGTTGCATAAATCGAGAATCGTAAAGAAGCGGTTGCGTACCTTTTTGTGGAGCTTTGCCCCTGTTTCATATTCACCGGCTTTATAAAGGGCTATGACCCGGTCCTTGGCAAGGATGTATTGCTTATATTCCAACGAAATCAGATCTACGGTTTTTTTTTGTTCTTCGCTGTTTACGAGCCGTCTAACCTGATTGATCCGTTCTTTGAAAATTTGTCGGTACTCTCCCAGCTTCCTGAGCCATTCGGGATCAGAATCAAGAAAATAATAAGAGACAAAGCCCTTTTGATTTACAAGAGCTGTTTCCAGTTCCTGGGCCGCTTGATAAGCGGCCAGATTTCTATCAATAATGGAAGTTAAAAGTCCTTCAATCCGATATGTATACCAGACCATTACCAGTCCGCCGGCAAATGTGATTAAAACAAGGCTTGTTAAAATAAGATATATTCTGTTGCGAAGATTTATTTTAGTCCACATTATTTATACTAACATTCATGCTCTGACGGGCACAACAAAAAATAAAAGGAGAAATGAAATATAATCTGATGTTTGCTTTTATTTTGATGACAGGCAAGATCGGCATGTACAGACACCTGACACAAAGATCGTAAGGGTCATGCTCCGGACTTCGAATGCGGAATTAATGATGCCCCGTTTGAATCCGAATCCTCTGTTTCTGAAAGACTTTCAAAAATAATAACTTCCGGAGTAAGAACAAAGAGCGCTTCCTCTACGCCAAGTTTTGGAGAAAAAGGGGCGCGCAGCGAGTAGACAGCGATAATAACAGATACAACTCCAGCAGTAACCAGGGCCCAGGAAAAAGTTCGCCGCGGGCAAAAAAAATAAAGAGATCTGTCTTTAGCGCTCCCTTCGATTTCCTGTAAACTACCGGCCACCCGGCTGTCAAAATCAGGCAAAGGCACAGGTTGCATTTTGTCCTGTTCTATCTTCAGGAATTGAAAAAAGCGTCCTATTCGGACTTTATCTTCACTCTCTTTCTTTCCCATGCAGGACTTAATATCCTTCCAAAAATCTCTATATCGCTTCATCCTGTACCTCCTGCCCCATTTTTCCCTGTTTGATCTTCAAGGTTTTATTTATCTTCTGAAGCGCTGACCGCCGGGCTCTGTAAATCCGCATCTTGACTCCGGCCGTGGTCAGCCCCATCAGTCCGGCGGTTTCTTTCGTTGTCAGACCCTCGACCGCTGTTAACATAAGTATCATCCGGTCTTTTTCCGAAAGATGCGCCAGAATCATTTCCAAAAGCTCCCTGGTTATCAAGCCTGCTTCCGGATCGGCATTTTGTTTCTGATTCCCGCAAGATAATTTTGCCTCCAGCTCATTAAGGGCATCCGGGTTAATATCTGAAACGGAAATTTCTGCAAGATTCTTTTTTTTTCTTAGTGCATCATAGCAGAGCCGGACGGCTATCTTGGACAGCCAGTATTTTAACGGTACTTTACTGCGATAACTTTTTCTATATCGAAAGGCGCGAAAAAAGGTTTCCTGTGCCAGATCTTCCACCATCTGACGATTCCTAAAAAATCTCCCGATCAACCTGAACAGGTATGGAGCATGGAGTTGGATAATTTCACGCCATTTCGATTCATCTGCTGTTAAAACCGGTGTAACTGAATCACCTTTCACTTTCAGCTTTCTATCTATAATTCGTAATTCCTGATTGAAGATTTCAGTTGATCAGAATAATAAATCATTAGGGAAATGGAAAATATCTTTTCATATGCATTTTTTGTTTTGAACGTTTTTTTCTAAATTCCTTCAGCCTGCCTGATAAAATTTCTTTTTGGTCTGAGTCAAGAATTTTGGCAAACTTTATCCAATGTTCCAATCTGTTTTTGACCATCTGGGATTTCAACTCGGCAATTTGGTTGATAATTTCCTCACACCCGGCTTCTGATGACTTCGTGGTGGTTAGAACTTTTTCACTTAAGCTTGCCTGTAATTCTTCAAACTTTTTCCAGTTAGCGGCAACTTTTTCTCTGGACATTTTACACAGGGCATGAAGCTCATCCTGTTGAGCATCAGTAAGCTGAAGCGCTTCCATGACCTCCCGGGCATTATGATGAAACCCGCCCTTCCCCATCCCTTTTTCGTGGGGCCCGTAGGCAAAAGCCTGTGCTGAGAAAAAAATAAAAACAACGATTCCAAAAATGAATAATGTGGTTCTTTTTTTCATTTTACTGCCTCCTTGAGTTAAATGTTCATCCGAATTTCTTTAAAATTACTTCTTAAATATATAGACCTCTTGCTGCCTAAAATGGTAACATTTTTTAAAAGCAGCGCGCATATTTATGTTGGCATCTTAATTATTTCTTGATTTGCACCTGTCTCTTATATTCTCGCACTCGGCCGCCAAGTATTTTAAGTAGCCGATACTGAACCCATTTTTCAAGTTCCGGGCCTGATTTGGGATAAAAGGCCCCATAGGTATTCAATGACAGGGCCGCTCTACAAAAGAGAGGGCTATCGCTGCTTTCATACTCATTTATTGCCCTCCCTAAGCCGGCGAACAGCATTTTTGACCAGCGGATATACCAGTATGGTTTTTACATGGGCTCCATTGAGTTTGTTGGCTCTGTCCATTCGCCCAC
>JAERRQ010000263.1 GCA_016735355.1 Desulfobacterales bacterium
ATAGATATTGTCATAATTTCCTCCTTTTACTAAATTGCTTTTTGAAATTATTTTAGATTTATCACGGATTAGTTATGAAAATTTATAATTTAGCCTTCCCGAGTTCCAGGTTTAATTCATAAACACCGGCCTCCGGATTCTTTTTTATTGTAAAGCCGATTTTTTTGCTCAATGATAACATTTGGGTATTTTCATAAAGCACCATCCCCCAGACCGTTTCTATTCCATGTTCTTCGGCAATTGTCAGGCAGCGTTTGAGCAGTTCCGCTCCTATTCCTTTGCCCTGCCATGGGTCTCCCACCAGAACGGCAAATTCAGCCTGCTTGCGATTAATCTGGGTCATCACCCGGGCGACTCCCAGCATTATTTCACCGTCTTCCCTATCGCTGAGAGCTACAAGAGCTATTTCTCTGTCATAGTCTATCTGGGTAAACCTTGCCAGCATGTTGTGAGGAAGGCGCTTCAGGTATCCAAAAAACCGATGGTATACACTCTGGGGAGAAAGCGTATTAAAAAGATTTTCAAGCAGCGGAGCATCATCGGGTCTTATAGGTCTTATTAACAGCTCACCAAGCTTTGGATTCGTAATACTCTCCTCATGCTGATTGGGGTATGGACTTATAACCAGATGAAGCGGAGCCGGTATATCCGCAGGTTTCAAAATAACACGGGCATCAACAGCGCATATTTTTCCTTGTTTAACAATAAGTGGATTTATATCAAGCTCCTCGATTTCGGCAATGTCTGTGACCATCTGTGATAAACGGATAAGGATTTCCTCAATAAGAACCAGATCAGCAGGAGGACGTCTCCTGAAGCCTTGTAGAATGGAATAGACCTTGGTCTGTTCCATTAGCCTCCTGGCCAGCAGTCGGTTAAGGGGAGGTAGCGCAATGGCCATATCTTTAATTGCCTCTGTCAGGGTGCCCCCCATGCCGAAAAGGATAACCGGTCCGAAATCATGGTCTTTTTTTGCGCCCAGAATAAGTTCATAGTCCACATCGTTAATCATAGGCTGTATCGTCACCCCTTCAATTACGGCTTCAGGGTTGTACTGCTTTGCATTGCAAAGAATATTAGCAAACGAATCAATGGCTTCACCCTTGTTTTTTATATTTAAATCTATACCCCCTGCATCTGTTTTATGGCTTATATCTTTTGAATTGATTTTAATAACAACAGGAAATCCGGTTGCTTCGGCTTTATCCGCAGCCTCTTTTGCGGATAAAGCTTTTATTGCGGGATTAACAGGAATTCCATATGCCTCGAGGAGCGATAGGGAGTCAATTTCAGTCAGATTAAATTCTCCGGCTCCTATTTTATTATTAACCAGTTCCTTCGCCTTTTTACGGTCAAATTCCAGTTTCTTGGGAAACTTGGATGGTATTTCCTGGAGTATTTCAATATTTCTCGCATATAGGTCAAGATCCATAAAGGCTCTTACCGCCCTCTCCGGCGTGTCAAAAGTCGGGATACCGGCTTTGTTAAAAATTTTTCGTCCGGCCTCAACAGAGCCCCCGCCTATCCATGACGTTATAACAGGAAATTTTTTTCCTCCAAGAAGACCGATAATTGATTCGGCAATATCTGCGGGATCAACCTGAGCCACAGGAGAAAGCATTATTAACATGCCGTTGATCTCCCGGGCATTTAAGCATATCTCTACAACCTTATTATATCTTTCCGCTGCCGCATCACCTAAAATATCAATCGGGTTTCCGCAATTCCAGTATGATGGCAGGATTGCTTCGAGTTTCCGGGCGGTTTCCGGAAGTAAAGCGGCAGGTTCAATCCCGTAATCAGCAAGGGCATCGGCGGCCATTACCCCGGGACCGCCGGCATTGGTAATCACAGCAAGGCCCGAACCCCTAGGCCTGGGTTGTTTGGCAAGCAATTCGGCGCAATCGAATAGTTCCTCAAAGGTTTTGACCCTTACAATACCGGCGCGTCTGAAGGCAGCATCATAAACAGTATCCTCTCCGGCCATGGACCCGGTATGCGATGCCGCGGCTTTTGCGCCGGCCTGGGTGCGTCCTGATTTGAGCGCAATAATCGGTTTAACCCGCGATACAGCGCGCGCAGCACTCATAAAATTTCTGAAACGGTGAAGGCCTTCAATATACATTACGATACTACTGACCTCAGGATCACCACCCAGGTAATCAATCATATCTCCAAAATCGACATCCAGCATTGAACCGAGGCTTATAAAATAGCTGAACCCAAACTGTTCCTTGATTGAAAGATCGAGTATTGAGGTACAGATAGCGCCGCTTTGGGAAATAAATGCCATCTTGCCTTTCAGAGGCATGTGACTTGCAAAGCTGGCATTCAAGGCCGCTTTACCGCAGACTATCCCGAGACAATTAGGGCCGATAACACGAAGCCCGCTATGTTTTATCTCCTTTTTTATGGCGGCTTCTACTTCTTTGCCCCTGACCCCGGTTTCTTTCCCGCCAGCCGAAATAATAACAACCCCGCCTGCCTCCGAGTCTACGCAGCCCCTCACAATTTCCGGGGCTGTAATAATCGGGGTAGAAATTATAACAAGATCTATTGATGCTTTAATATCCTGAACCGATGGGTAGGCGGGATGCTTCCAGATTGTTTTATGCTTCGGATTGACCGGATAAACAGTTCCTGAAAATCTACTTTCAATTAAATTCCGCATTAGTGCATTTCCGATACTCCCCGGTCTCTCGCTGGCACCTACTACAGCAACGGATTTAGGTTGAAACATCCTGTTGATGTTCTCTACACCCATATTTTTCGTTCCTTAGGATTCGCTATAAAAAAGTCTAGTAAATAGTTCTTTCGTTAGCAGAATTATCCATCATATAAAGCAGAATGCTTTTTTCTTCCAAAATTTCTTTCAACCTCCGAAGGCTGGGGCCGTCAATATTATATGCAGTAATATAAATCCTTACATGGCCTTTCTTAGCCCGCTTAACGGATGTCATTACACTATTAAGGCGTCCCCCATGATCACGTACAAGGTCTGTTATTTCTTTTATACATCCGGAGAAGTTAACCTGATCAACGGCAAAACGAATTCCTTTATCTCCAGCACCTGTAAATGAAATCATTGCTCTAAAAATATCCGTCTGGGTGATAAGGCCGAGCATCTCCTTTTCCTTATTAAGAACCGGCGCTCCCGATATCTTATTAACCAGGAATACCTCCGCTGCTTCTTGAATGGTATAATCTAAGGGAATGGAAATAGGCTTCGCCGTCATAATTTCTGTAATTTTAATCATTGAAATTTCATCGCCCGGATCACGCGCCAGCTCTATATCAAGATCATGCACAGATGTTTTTCTAAGATCTCTGTCTGTTACAACCCCTACCAGCAGGTCATTTTCCATAACAGGGAGTAAACGAATTTCATTTTTAAGCATCAAATCCACTGCATTCTGGACGGTAGCATGCGCATTAATTGTAAGCGGTTTTCTGTTCATCCAGTTTTTCACTAACATGGTTGATTTCTCCCTCATAGTACTATGAAATTTGGAAAATTTTTTTCATCTATGATCGGGCATCAATGGAACGATCGGGCATCAATGGAACAAGATAAAAAGAAATCTGAACTTATTATTGATAGCGCAAAAAAGATGCCAAAACCTTCCCAAACATTTTTAATAAATTAACTATTTAAAATGACTTACTATTTACCGAACAAATCTTTCTATTGAATTAACAATCAGAAAATAATGTGTCGATTTTTTTTACAAGATGTAAACAAATATGTAATTTATATAAAACTTATCTTTTAAGAACAGCAAGAATAAGCTTTTGATCATCCTGCAGCCCGTCCTCAGTGGTCAGTATGGCATCTTCCAGACTTTTCCGGCAGAGATGCGGCTTTATTGGGGGACGTTCCTTCAGAAAGAGTTTCAACAAACGGATCACCTTTCCAAGGCTGGATCCATACAGCTCAATTACTTTTGCAACTGAAACATGTTTTGAGGGATCAGCAAGCCAGCAGTCATAATCAGTAGCAATGACAATGGAAGCATAACATATTTGGGCTTCCCTGGCCAAAAATGCTTCGGGTAAATTAGTCATACCCACAATATCGCAAGACGCGGCATTTCTTAAAAAATTACTCTCCGCCACAGTACCCAGCCGCGGGCCCTCCACACAGGCATAAACCACCCCTGTATGAACCGTCTCTTGCATTTTTTCGCCGGCGTTTTTAATCGCATCCGTCAATACCGGGCAGGCCGGCTCTGCCGTGGAAACATGCGCGGACATGCCGTTGCCGAAAAAACTCGCCTTTCGAATACCCTTGGTCATATCAAAATACTGACCCGGAACCGAGAAATCTCCTGGCTCAATCTCTCTGCGCAGACTCCCTGCGGCGGAGATGCTTATAATTTGTGTCACGCCGGCTAATTTTAATGCAAATATATTTGCGCGGTAATTTATTTCTGAAGGCAGAAACTGATGGCTCTCACCGTGGCGGGGCAAAAAAAATACTTTTTCACCATCCAGTTCTCCGGTTACCATGGCACCGGACGGCGCTCCGAAAGGCGTGTCTACAAGCTCTTTTTTTATTATCTTAAGATCTCTAATATTATAAAGACCTGTTCCCCCTATTATACCAAGCACCGGAAACCCCGAATAAACATGTTTAATAAAACCTAAATTGAGCTATTAGCTGTTAGCAATTAGGCGTTAGCCTTGAAAAATCAAGGTATTACATCAGTAAGAAATAACACCCAATGGGTGAAATTTTGTAATCGCAAAACATCTTGTAATCATTAAGCTAATAGCTAAAGGCTAACCGCTCAATCCAGGTAAAAAAGACGACTCTGAAATAAATATAAATTTTAGTATAATACCCTATAAGTGTTTTTTCAAGAATAATTGATCGGGCTTATGGCAAACCTTGCCCCGGAGTTTTCTGATAAAAAAACGGAAGCTAATAAATTTGTCGAAAATATGCTTATTCCAAAAAATAAATATCTTCTTTTTAGCAAAACAAACAATTTTTAGCCTGTATTTTTTAATTTGACATTGATTTGAGTGGGGTTTAGAGTAATTATTAGCCTTTATAGGTATACCTTTGGATAATATAGGGGGTGCTAATACATGCATGTTACGTTTTATGGTGCTGCAAGAGAAGTTACCGGTTCGATGCATCTTATTACTACTGAAACCGACCGGATATTACTTGATTGTGGTATGTTTCAGGGACGTCGGAAGGAGACTGCCCAAAAGAACAATGTATTACCGTTCGACCCGAATATCATCAGAAACATCGTGCTTTCACACGCACACATAGATCACTCGGGCCGTATACCAATGCTCACAAACCGTAATTTTCACGGACAGGTTATTTGTACGCGTGCAACTGCAGACGCGTGCAAATATCTTCTGCTGGATTCCGCCCACATTCAGGAATCCGACGCTAATTATTTGAATTATAAAACCGTTAGGTCAACTTTGCAGGAGTTGAGGACAAGGCCTAAAGGGAACAATATATCGGCACGTACGAATAAAAACATTCAAAAAATTTTGAAAACAGATCACAATAAACTGAACATAAGCAAGATTAACGAACTTATTGAAAAATATCATCTTAAATTCGTCGAACCCTTGTATTCCACCAGTGCCGCAGAACAATCCCTTGGCTTTTTCAACGGTTATCCTTACAAGAGTCCTATAACAATAGGGCATGATACAACATGCACCTTTTATGATGCGGGGCATATTCTGGGTTCCGCATTCTCCATGATAAAAATTCGAGAAAACGGCAGATTGTATAATATTTGTTATACAGGGGACATCGGGAGGTTTGGCTCGCCCATTATCAAAGACCCAACCCTGACTTTCCAGGAAGAAGACCGTGCTGTAGATTTGCTTATAATGGAAAGCACATACGGAAATCGTTTGCATGAACCGGTGCAGGATCAAAAAAAACAGTTAAAAGATGTCATACTTGCCACATTTGAGCGGAAAGGAACGGTTATTATACCCTCTTTTGCCTTTGGCCGAACCCAGGAGCTCTTATATGTGATACATGAACTATATGATGAAGGTGCGGTTCCCCATGTTCCAGTATACGTGGACAGCCCGCTTTCAATACAACTGACAAAAGTTTACGGCGAACATCCTGAAGTGTACGATAAAGAAACTAATAACATCTTTTTGAAGCATGGTGAAAATCCTTTTCTATTCAATCAGATCCATTTTATCAGTTCAGTTGAAGAATCTATGGCGCTTATGCGGGAAGAGACCCCTCATATTGTTATATCATCTGCAGGAATGTGCGAAGCAGGAAGGATTTTACATCATTTGCGTAACAAAATCCATAATCCAAGGCATACAATTCTTATAGTCGGCTATATGGCCAAGAATACCCTGGGCCGTCGTATTCTGGAACAAGGCAGGAAGTATGAAAAATCAGGCAGACGTGGCAACCCGCCGCTGTTAAAATTTTTAAACAAGGTCTATCCATTAAAGGCACACATTGAAACTTTAGGAGGATTCAGCGCTCATGCCGATAAAAGTGAACTGATACGTTTTGTAACAAATTCAAATTTAAAAATAAAGAAAATAGCCGTTGTGCACGGCGAGGAAGACCAATCTCTTGCCTTTGCAAAGCAACTCGAAAATGAAGGTTTTACAGCCTTTGTTCCCCGTGCCGGAGATATGGCTTATGTTTAGGGAACTTACAGAAAATAATCTATGCACCCTGCTTGCCTTTTTGTCCGTCTTTTACCAAGAATGTTCTTGAGTTTTTGAAAAAGAAATTCCACAAAATTTAGCGTGATATTTGACTTTTGCCATAGCCAGCTCGACTATGTTTTGGGACCTTCTCTAAACCACTTCCGTAATATACTTCTTCTTCTTCAGCAGCCTCCAAAACACCACTGCGAAGGCAGTTAGAGGAATAGCAAGCATCATGCCGAGGATGCCGCCAAGAGCCACGCCCCAGAAAAAGACTGCGAAGATGATAAGGGCGGGATGCAGGCCGGTGCGGTTGCCCATAATTCTCGGGGTGAGCAAATAGCCTTCTATTACCTGCACAGCGCTGAATACGAATAGAACAAGGACCAGCCGTGTTACGCTCCCTTCAGTGCCGAAATAGGCTATCGGTAGCGCAACGCCGAGACCAGCGATGCTCCCCAGGTAGGGGATGATGTTTAGTAACCCCAGCGCCATCCCGATAACAATGCCGTAGGGTAGCCCTACCATAGCAAAGCCGATCGCAAACAGTACGCCCTGAGCCAATGCAATAATGGTCTGGCCGCGGAAAAATGTCAGGAGGATGCTGATGAACTGGTCGATCAGATAGATAACGTCTTCCCTGGTTTCCTTTTTTAGAAACGGAAGAAATTCGTTAATCTGGTTGGTTTCGAACGGCTTAGCCATAAGAAAAAAGACAAGATAGACCGGAAGTACTGCCCAGGCGAATAAGCCCGCCACGGACTGAAACATCTGAACAATGGACTGAGAGATATGCTCCCCTGAAGTCCGGATTGCATTGGTTACTATCGCCCCAGGATTCTCCAGCAGGTTGCTGAATCCAGGCATCTGCCCATATTTCTCCAGCAATGCAGCGACTTGCGTCCAATACGAGCGTCCCGCCTTCTGCATGGCATTGATCATGGACGGCAATTCGTCGAACAACTGGAGCAATTCATTAGCGGCAAAAACTATAGCTAACCAGATAAATGCCCCCAGCGGAATGAGTGCGGAAAGAAAAAACAGAACCAGGGCCGCAGCCTGGGATCCGTGGCAGAGTTTGAGTAAGCAGTTGTAATACGGCCGCAACAGCATCGTCAGTATGCCAGCCACAACGGGCGGCAGTAATACATTTTGGAAAGCGCCGACAAATAGGGTCAGTCCCCATACTGTGGTGCTAAAAACCAGCAGAAGCACCAGTGTCGCCCCCAGTGTTATCGCAGCAGCAACGGTAGTACGTTGCCTTGATCCCAGTTTGAGCTCTTCAAACATAATGTCTCCCAAGTAGTCTCTTATTAAACCAAAATCAAAGTGCTATATATCGCATACCAAAAGTGATGTCCTTATGACAGTTTTCGGAACGAAATGGCCAAGAGCACGGGACATCCTGTCAGTTACCGCTATGGGGTAAAAACGAACGTAAAGAAGCCTGCTATTTATTGGTATTTTTGTATTAGGGCGCGCAAATTTTTTTTGAAAAAAAATAATAATATCAAGTAGCTATGACCGCATAGGGAATTGCTGGTCTAAAGGCTGTTTGTATAATTGTGCTTTATTATAGCGACGGGGAGTCGATCAAATTTCCTGTTAAACACGAAATCTACTATAAAGATACGGATAATTTGCCTTGGCAGCAGGGTAAGGAGTCTGTTTGCATATCCAATATGATCTTGCCATTAAGATGTTGGAATGGGCTATAGATTGTCAGATAATTACCCGATTTATTATCTGACAATCTATAGGTCTTCGATTTGTTTTGTCAGATAGAATATAGCGAAAAAATATTAAGCTTACAGATTTTTTTCCCTCAGTCGAAATGACAATTGTTAGCCGAAGCAAAAATTAATGCCGGCAAGTCAATGCATTGATCAGCCAAGGGGATCGTCATCCTCAAAAAGTTCTTTTACAACTGCTACATAAGTATCATCAACATCTTCCTTGGAATAGCCATCATCCATATATTTTTTTTTTATACGGGGCTGGGACTTTCTCAATAAGTCATCATCATCTTCCATCAGTTTCAGTAATTCCTTGTTTACTCCCATTTTTTCTCCTTCCATAATAAAAATATGACGCAAAAAGTTTGTTTATACGAATCTATTGGGGCGTATAGATTTTTAAATAATTAATTTCACAAGGGTATAAGGGAAAATCTGAGGGAGGGTACCGAGAGTACGTTGGCCGCAGGTTTTGACCGATAACACATTGAAATTTTTTATGTAGAAATCTATAAAACTAAATTCAGACATATTTTTTTTAGTTAACATGCTTTTTTTTGAAAATCAACTGATTTATGCGATTGGTAAGGGGCAAATAGTGCAACACTTTGCCTTTGAAAAATTGGGGATACCTTTTTTCGCTTGACAACAAAGGTTGGCGTCTTAAAATATGATTTTAATGTCATTTTATGTAATCAGGCGTCAGATTTGTAAAAAATGACATTACCTGACCAACTGGAGGCTGGATAATGCAAGGAGAAAAACTATCACGTCGAGAAAGAGA
>JAERRQ010000051.1 GCA_016735355.1 Desulfobacterales bacterium
AAAACCGGGCGGCCTGATGAGATACGGAATACCTGATTTTAAAATTGAAAAAAGAATAATCGAACGTAGAATAAGCCTGATGGAGAAGGAGGGAATTGTTTTTGAAACAGGAGTAACAGCAGGAACGGATATCTCGGCAAAATATCTAAAAAGGCATTTTAATGCAATCTGTCTTGCATGCGGCGCTCAAGAGCCACGTGATCTTGCTGTTGAAGGAAGAAATTTGAAAGGGGTTCATTTTGCACTGGATTATCTTATTCAGCAGAATAAAAAAAACAGCGGAGAAAAAACCGTATTTGAAGACGAGATCAGCGCAACCGGGAAAAATGTGGTCGTAATCGGCGGTGGCGATACCGGATCTGATTGCCTTGGAACCGCATTAAGACAGGGTGCTAAAACAGTAACCCAGCTTGAAATTCTTCCAAAGCCTTCTGAAAAGAGGCCGCCCGAAACCCCCTGGCCCATGTGGCCCTCCATTCTCAGGACCACCCATGCCCATAAGGAAGGTGGTATAAGAAAATGGTCCGTCACAACAACAAGATTTGAAGGATTGAATGGAAAGGTAAACAGACTGCACTGCTCTGAAGTTAAATGGGAAAAAAACGGGGAACGATATATACCGGTTGAAATACCCGGCACGGAGTTTAAAATCGATGCGGATCTTGTAATCCTCGCAATGGGTTTTACAGGCGCGGGCAACAGCAGACTGATAAACGATTTTGGACTAAAAACAGATACCCGGGGGAATCTGCAATCTGACAAAAACAGGATGACTGAAGAAGAAGGAGTCTTTACAGCAGGCGATATGAATACCGGACAGTCCCTTATTGTAAGAGCGATTCATTCCGCCGGAAAAACAGCAATGGGGATAATTGACTATCTTGAATTAAAATCTAATTGACCCTGAATGCCGATTTTTATCTTATCAGAACAATTAGTCTTTCCAGCTCCTCACTTTGCAACACAGGAAGGCCTTCTGGCAGTTGGTGGGGACCTTAGCCCGGAACGTCTCCTGTTGGCCTACAGCCAAGGAATTTTCCCCTGGTTTTCAGATGAAGAACCTCTTTTGTGGTGGTCTCCTGATCCGCGCCTGGTACTCTATCCTGAAGAACTAAAGGTCTCAAAATCCCTAAAAAAAACAATAAAACATGGCCGTTTTCATATTACGGCCGACACTTCTTTTGATAGAGTGATAAAAGCCTGCGCGCTGGCTAAACGTAATAACAACGAAGGCACATGGATAGTAGACGAAATGATCGAAGCATACTCCATCCTGCATGAAGCAGGCTTTGCCCATTCCATTGAAGCTTGGTATCAAGGAGAACTGGCAGGTGGATTATACGGAGTCTCCCTGGGGCGGTGTTTTTTTGGAGAATCGATGTTTACCCACGTAAGCAATGCTTCGAAGACAGCCTTTGTCGGGCTGGTGGAATATCTGAACCGGTTTTCCTTTGACTTCATAGACTGCCAGGTTACCACGAAGCACCTGGTAAGCCTGGGAGCAAGGGAGATACCGAGGAACCGATTTCTTGTTCAGCTTAAAGACTCTCTCAAGTTACCGGCAATGAAAGGTAAATGGACTGAATTATTCAGTAATTAGAAAACCGTAAACTGTAAACTGTTACAAATAATTAAATTAAAAACCATAAACCAAATGGTTCGCCCGATGTGGAAATCTATTTACGGTTTCCCTACAAAGCCAAGGCATTTCACAGGACATTTTTTAACAGCCTTATCTATTTCTTCTGTATCGGCTTGAATATATTCATCGTAATCGATAACCGAAAGATTATCTGTGATTGTAAAGGTACTTGAGATCTTTGCACATGCCTTGCATCCATTACAACCTGTTTTGCAAACCCTTTTTACAGCCTTGCCGGCATCAAGATTTGCGCATTTCACAACAAGCATCGAATCTTTTTTAAAGGGATTGATGCTGATAATATTTCTAGGGCAGGCTTTTGCACACGCGCCGCAACCGATACATTTTTCATAATCTACAG
>JAERRQ010000211.1 GCA_016735355.1 Desulfobacterales bacterium
AGAAAAACCTTAAAAAAGGATAAAAACCGCGAAAAAAAGAAAAATGAAACTCCAGCTACAATGCCTATATGAAGTCCTGAAATTGCAAGTAAATGGCTGACCCCGGCCCGGCTGAAAGCTTCCCTGAGGGCGGGCGATATCTCATGCCGATCTCCTATTATAAGGGCTTTCAGTACAGCCTCTTCTTCATGGTCGTCTATATGTTCTATCAGAGCTGAGATTTTATGCCGGGTCTTTGCAAGCGCCCCTGCGAAACCTCGGGAATTCAGCTTTTTGATTATCCTGATTCTGTCCCCCCGGGTATAGGCGCTGCCCCATATACCCTTAGAGGACATGTATCTTTTATAGTCGAATCCACCCGGATTCATAAAATTCCTGATAGCTCTGATTCTGCCGGTAAAAAATATTTTGTCTCCTATACTGAGTTCAGGACAAGGCCCTGACACTGCAACACGAATTTTCCCTGTTACGGGGAAAGATCCGTCTTTATGCTCCAGAAGTTCGGTTCTCAGGTTAAATTTTAATCTTTTCCCATAAAAGACCGGTTTTGCATCTATGGTTCCCTGGATCTGCCATTTATGTTGATCTGTAAACCGGGTAATATGATTTAAAGGAAATGTTGGAGAGACAAAGGAATTAATCAAGATATATCCGATAAGAAAAAAAATGGATAAAAGTGGTAAAAAAAGATCTCTATTTTTTAAAATGCCGAAAAGGATGAGGAGTATGAAGATAATGCTTATAAAAAAAAGAATATATACAATTTCAATATAGCCGGAGAATTGTGCGCAAAAGAGGATGCCCGATATCATGGATATCAGAAGGGGAATCATGGGCCGGACAAAAATTTTGTTCAACATATCATGATCACACTCTCTTGATTGCCGCTCCTAACAATTTGAATTTATTTTCAATAGATTCATATCCCCTGTCAAGATGATATATACGGCTGACTTCTGTTTTGCCGTTGGCCACAAGCCCGGCCAGAATAAGAGAGGCGCTTGCCCTTAAATCACTTGCCATAACAGGAGCGCCGAAAAGCATGGGAACGCCTTTCACAATAGCAGCATTACCGGAGACTGTTATGTCGGCCCCCATACGCTTTATTTCGCTGATATGGATAAAACGATTTTCAAAGATTGTTTCAGATATGGTGCTTACTCCTTTAGCCACCGACATCAGCACCATGAACTGAGCCTGCATGTCTGTCGGGAATCCTGGATATGTCCTGGTCTTTATATCGACACTTATAATTTCGTCAGGTCCCGTGACATGTATGCTGTTTTTATTGATTTTGATTTTTGCGCCGGCAAGCCTTAATTTGTTTATTACAGAACCAAGATGATCAGGTTCACAATCGCTAATCGTGATGTCGCCACCAGTCAGAGCGGCGGCAGTCATAAACGTGCCGGCCTCGATCCGATCGGGTATTATGGAAACAGATGCAGGATTCATGGAAGAGACCCCGTTGATCCTGATACAAGAGGTGCCGGCCCCTTTTATATCAGCTCCCATTCCGTTCATGGCATGGGCCAAGGCTTTAATTTCCGGTTCACAGGCGGCATTTTTGATATGGGTGGTTCCTTCCGCCAGGGCAGCGGCCATCATCAGGTTTTCAGTGCCGGTAACAGTAGGGAAATCCAAATATATTTCAGCGCCTTTGAGTTTATCTGCCTTAGCTTCAACATAACCATGTTTCAGTTCTATTGAAGCCCCGAGGTCTGCCAGACCTTTTAAATGCAGATTGATGGGGCGCGCGCCGATAGCGCAGCCTCCGGGCAGGGATACCCTTGCTCTTTTTAATCTTGCTAAAAGAGGTCCAAGCACCAGAATCGAGGCTCTCATTTTTCTCACCAGATCATATGGAGCCTTATGATTATTCAGGCCGCCTGCATCTATCCTTACAACGTCCCCCTCAGTATCAATCTCGGCACCCAAGGTTGCCAACAAAAGTTTAATACTATCAACATCTTTTAAATCAGGAACATTAGAGTAAGTGCTCCTGCCATCCGTTAACAGGGAAGATACAAGTATCGGTAACGC
>JAERRQ010000188.1 GCA_016735355.1 Desulfobacterales bacterium
CATGGTGGCAACAGGAACACCCGGGGGCATCTGGGCTGTAGAAAGAAGAGCATCAAAGCCCTGAAGACAGGAAGAATCTATGGGAACGCCGATAACGGGAAGACTGGTGTTTGCAGCCATAATGCCGGCAAGATGCGCTGCGTGGCCTGCCCCTGCAATAATAACCTTTATTCCCCGGCTGCTTGCGAATGATGCATAATCCGAGGCCCTCCCCGGACTCCTGTGGGCTGAAGCAACGGTTATTTCAAATGATATCCCGAATTTTTTTAAAACAGAGACAGCCTCCTCCATAACCCCCAAATCCGAATCACTCCCCATTACTATGCCAGCGACCGGAGTTTTGAGGAGCATCTTTAAGGCCTTTTGCCCTATATCCTTGCGATATTGCACTTTATTCCATTTTATCTTTGAAACGCCCAGATAAGATTTGGAGATAGCTTTTTTTACAGTGTCGCCTAAAGCTGTAACTCCGAGAACGCGCCCACCTGTTGCAATAATTTTTTTTTCTTTAATTTCCGTTCCGGAATGGAAAACAAAGAGGTCTCTCATACGTTGGGCTTTATCGATTCCGGTGATATTTAAACCTTTTTTATAGGAACCCGGATACCCGCCTGAGGCCATAATTACGCAAACTGATGCTCTGGGATCAATCTCCATACGGCATGTGTCGAGCCTGCCGCCTATAACAGCCTCCATGATCGGCACAATATCGGATTTTATGCGCATTAGCAGGGGCTGTGCTTCAGGATCACCTAAGCGCACATTAAACTCCAGAACTTTAATCCGATCCCCATCGATCATTAGACCGGCATATAAAAAGCCTTTGTATGGATTACCCTCTAAAGCCATTGCACGAACAATGGGCTTCATGATCTCGTCCATAATTTTTTGGTGGAAATATCTGTCTATAATCGGGGCGGGAGAGTAAGCGCCCATGCCGCCTGTATTGGGACCTTTATCATTATCAAAGACTGCTTTATGATCCTGGGATGATGGTAAGGCAAGCAAATTTTTGCCGTCTGAAAAAGCGATAAATGACGCCTCCTCACCCGTAAGATACTCTTCTATGACAACACGTTTACCTGCGTCACCAAAGGCATGTTCCTTCATTATATGGTTTAAAGCCGTAAGAGCCTCATTGATTGTGCCGCATAAGATCACTCCCTTGCCGGCAGCTAAACCATCCGCCTTGACTACCAAGGGCGCTCCTGCTTTTTGTATGTATGCCTCGGCTTTTCTAAAACTGGTAAACGTTCGACCTGCTGCTGTGGGTATTTTATATTTCTCCATCAACGACTTTGCAAAAAATTTGCTCGATTCCAGTCTTGCTGCCATTTTGGTGGGGCCGAAAATTTTTAACCCCTCTGCTTCAAAAAGATCTACAATGCCTGAGGACAATGGCCCTTCAGGACCTACTATAGTTAAATCAATTTTTTCTTTTTTTACAAATGCAGCTATTTTATTGATATCTTCTGCTCCAATAGAAACAAGAGTAGCCATATCAGCAATTCCGGCATTGCCGGGAGCGCAGAATATTTTTTTTACTTTCGGGCTTTGCGCTATTTTCCATACAAGCGCATGTTCTCTACCGCCGCTGCCTATTACAAGAACTTTCATATAATCTCCTTATCTCTGCGTCGTTTTTTTTTATAATCCTTTATACCCAGTTCAATCAGCAGATCGAGTAATTTGTCAAAAGACAACCCCGCTTTTTCAGCAGCAATCGGAAAAAGGCTTGTGGAAGTCATGCCTGGAATAGTGTTAGTTTCAAGAAGATAAATATCGTTTCCCCGCAGAATCATATCTGTTCTGCTATATCCTCTGCAAAAAAGCGCGTTGTGGGCTGCTTTTGCATATGATTGAGCCTTTTCAGCCAAAGCGGCATCTATTCGTGCAGGACATATCTCACAGGTAGCACCTTTTAAATATTTTGCCGTATGATCAAAAAAATCAAACTGCTTGTTCGGAATTATTTCTATAACAGGCAGCGCATCAAGAGATGTGCTGCCAATAATGCCGACTGTCAGCTCAACTCCCTCGATATTAGATTCCAGCAAAACCATGTCATCATGCTCAAACGCACTGGCAACTGCGTTTTGCAGGGAGTCCTTTTTATGAACCTTACTCATTCCTAAACTTGAACCACCGGCAACAGGTTTAACTATAATAGGCAACCCCAGCCGTGCAGCACAGCCATCAGGATCGATTGCAACGCTGCTATCAATGACAATATAGGGCGGCACAGGTATGCCGGAACTTTCATAACGTTGTTTTGCAACAAGCTTATTCATGGCCATAGCGCTTCCAAGGACGCCGGAGCACTGATAAGGAATATCGAGAAGATCCAGCAAGCCCTGAATAGTCCCGTCTTCACCCATAAAGCCGTGCATCGCTATAAAAGCTGCGTCTATTCCCGGCGCATCCGCGACGAGTCGGTTAAGATCAGTTTTAGGGTCATATCTTGTGACTATATATTTTTTTCTGTTAAAAGCTGCATAGACCTGGTCACCGCTTTTAATTGATATTTCACGTTCTGAAGATACTCCTCCGGAGAGCAGAGCGATATTAAGCTTTTTCATAAAAAAATGATGGGTATAAAACGGATTGATGATTTATTTAAAAATGCTATAGCGGAACATAAAAAAGGCCTTTGGTAAACAGGTGCTATTTAAAAAATCGTTGTTTTGCAATATTATACTCTTCCAGAGTAATCAGGTTGTTTTCCAATAGGTGCGCAAGCTCGAAAAGTTCGTTTATAAAAATGTCAGAGTGGTCTTCCAGTCGATCAGCTTGATCATAGCTGTTGCCTATCCTCGGTATGTCATAAGGTTTACCCAGCTTTAGTGATGCAAATCCTCCGAGAAGACTTATCTCTATGGCTCTGCCGCTAAAAAGAGAGGAGTTGATCATCTCGCTAAAAGTTTTTCCCTGTTCTTTCATTCGCTTGTAAAAATAATATCCTGAACATAGAATAACGGCTGAAGTACCAAGAAAAATCCACATCATGTAGTTAACAATACCAGCTAAGAAAATCACCAAAAGGCCTAAAATGGCTATCAGGAAAACATGAAGAATTAGAATAAAATATGCCATTAAAACGCTTTTAAAAATGTTTGTTTCTTTATTTTTTTTTTTAGACATTATCATAACCTGAATTGAGCGGTCAGCCTCCAAACCGTTTAATGATACCGGTTGCATACTGCTGCGGCACTTCATTTATAACAGATCTGTTAAATGTTACATTAAGTTTCATTATAAGATAATTCAATTTTTTCAAAGTACGATATTTTTCAGCCGCATCCTCCATACCGACCAGCAGGTCTTCGGTTTGTTGAATCTTCTTTTTTAATTCTATTTCCGGTGGTAGGCAGTCAGCGTTTTTTAATATTTTGTAGGATAGATGGAGATCATTGGCAATGGAAGGTTCCTGTTTCGAGCCTGGAATAGGCTTTCCGGAGCCGGGAAGGTTTTTAAACAGCCCCTTTTTTTGGGCTTTCCGTATACGTTCTTCAACTATTTTTTCAAAACCGGTTATCATGATATTTTTACGAATCGTTAGAAAAAAAAAGCCCCTCTTTTTAGATCAGAAGGGCTCAAATATATTTAAAGTGGCGATGCAGGGAATTGAACCCCGGACACTGCGGATATGAGCCGCATGCTCTGACCATCTGAGCTACATCGCCTTTGAGAATATTTTAAATTTTATGACGCTACCTAGCAGTTAAAGTGCTTTTCGTCAAGTTAAAATTTTATTTCGGTGAACATTAATCATAATCAGTTTAATTTATGGAGCAGATCCTTCGGCTTCAACATTAAACATATTCATGTTCTCTGGCAAATCGGAAAAAACTACCATAAAAGGAATCGTTGCGCCTTGTTTTAAATTAACATTAGACTTGCGGTCGCCATTACGGTTCATCAGCCGTTTCCTGATGATATTTAAATCAAGATTTTCAATATCAATATCAGAGAGCATATTCCCGCTATAGGCTATCCCTGTTTTAGCAAGAACCCCTCCTGTTGAGAACAGGTTTGCTTTTACCCTGATAAAACTTCGTGGATGATCGTAATTATTTTTGACTTTTCCTTGTATAACAAAAATCTCGCCAGCTTTGGTGTTGCTAAAATATTTACCGGTAATTGTGTTTTCAATAGGGGTAATTTTCAGTGTGCCGGTAGTATCTTCTTTTTCAGCCTTAAACATGTCTCTTATATAAGGCAGGTCAGCAACTTTTTTTACTGTTGAATTAATTCCGGATTTAAAAAAATCGCTTACATAAGGTATTTTTATCCCCCTGCTCTCCATCAGAGTATAGGCGCCATAAGTACCCCCTGTAAATAAAACTAAAATCAATAATACAAGAGCAGGTTTATTGACTCTTTTTTTTCGGGCAGCATCTGTTCCAGCGGCTGCTTCAGCTTCAATAGCCTGATCCGACATGGATTTCGTATCTGCTGCAACGGCTTCAGCTTTATCATGTTCGGAAGAATCTTCTTCATCAGGAACATGTTTTTTATATAAATCCGCTTTGTCGCTTTCATCGAGATCAAATTCCAGTTTTATGGTTTCGGACATCTTATCGCCACCGTCTGATGGTATCTCATCAAGAGCAGTCTCATCAAGGGCAGTCTCAGCATCCGGCTCGTCGACTTCCATAGTCACGTCAAATTTTTCTTCAGATTTTCGATCTTCAACATTCTGTTTTTCATTAGTATCTTCATATAGTTCAAGATCTATTTCTCCGGTTGCTTCTTCTGATTCCATATCCTGGTTCGACGTATCATCCATATCAAGCATGTTTTCGATCTCTTCCAGATTCAGAGACAGGGTGGCATCAATAGCCTCCTCATTTTCCGTTATATCGTCTACATCGGAATCCATCCCGAGATCTATTTCGACCTCTTCGCCTTCATCTTCTGCATCCGATTCCTCCGCACCGCCAAGCATCTGCTCCAAATCTTCTAAATCGAGGGAGTCAACCTCATCTGCATCAGTACAGGTTTCAGGAGAATTTTCTTCTTCAACATCCATGTCCAATTTCAGATCAATATCTTCTATGTCCTCATCGTCCCCTTCGTCAAGATCCATTCCATTTTCCAGATCAAGCATATTTTCTATATCCGACAAATCAATTTCATCGTGATCCGCTATCTCTTCTTTGATACTATCCTCACCATCTTGTTCTTCATCAAACTCCAACTCAAGCTCAATATTATCAGAAACTTCTTCAGTTTTACCCGAAGCCGTTTTACCAGATTCAAGCTCGAGATTTAAAACCGGTTCATCCGGTTCTTTCATATCTTTAGGCATTTCTTTAGGCATATCTTTAGGCATTTCTTCAGGCATTTCTTCAGATTCAAGCGCAAGGCTTAACTCGATCTCTGCTTCCTCCTTGGCATCTTCTGCAAAAACATCCGCCATATCTGTTTCATCCGGCAAAGTATCTTCGATATCCCGGTCAAGATCCAGCTCAATATCTCCAGGGATTTCATCAGACTCTTCCCTGTTTTCTTCATCCAGACCAAAATCCATATCTAAAGATAGGTCTAACGATGGTTTGTCCTGCTCCTCCGCAGTTTTACCCGGGGCCGTTTCACCAGATTCAAGCTCGAGATTTAAAACCGGTTCATCCGGTTCTTTCATATCTTTAGGCATCTCTTTAGGCATATCTTTAGGCATTTCTTCAGATTCAAGCGCAAGGCTCGACTCGATCTCTGCTTCCTCCTTGGCATCTTCTGCAAAAACATCCGCCATATCTGTTTCATCCGGCAAAGTATCTTCGATATCCCGGTCAAGGTCCAGCTCAATATCTCCAGAAATTTCATCAGGCTCTTCCATATTAAAGGAGAAATCATTAGAGAGCTCTTCGGCTTTTTCTTCGGATTTCGTTGCAATGCCGGTCTCCCCTTCCTCAAACATTTCAGAGTCAGCCGCAACATCGGCCGTTGAAGATTCAATAGTCATTGGAAAATCTTCATGCTGAAGATCAGGCTCGATGTCCGTGTCAGAAACTGCTGTGGCTGCGTCAGTAGCATTGAATCGTTCTTCATGGTAAGATGATTGCAGATCCTCGTCTGATTCGTCATCTGCTGAATGCTTGTTAAAGGTTTCAGCATCAGAAGAATAATTTTCATCCGTATCCGGCATCTTGGCGGACGCAGTGGGATATGCCAGAAAAATACCTTTACATATAGAACATTTTACTTTAGAGCCACCCTCCCTAATAAGATTTGCATCAAGATTGAAACTAGTATTGCATTCTTTACAGGTGATAATCATGAGATACTCCGCTGGTTAAAATTCAAGTTATAAATATCAGGTAATTCCCTGTATTTTTCTGCAAAATCCAGGCCATAACCAACAAAAAAGCCATATTTCACAACATGGCATTTAAAATCTATATTTATATTAACTTTTCGGCGTTCATGTTTATCTATTAATGTGCAAATTTTAATACTTTTAGGGTGAAATGATTGTAAATAATTAATTATGAAAGATATAGTTAAACCTGTATCAATGATATCTTCAACAATCAGTATATCTCTGTTTTTGATTTCAATATCATGAGATTTCGTTAAACGAATTTCTCCTGATGATGAAGCGCTGGAACCATAGCTGGAAACAGCAAGAAAATCAATTTTAACAGGAATAGAGAGATGCCGCACAAGGTCGGATAAAAAAACAAAAGAACCTTTTAAAACACCTATCAATACAGGTTCTTTGTCATGATATTCTAATGAAATCCTTTGAGCAGCAGATGCCACCATTTTAAGGATTTCATTCTGTTTAAGGGCGGGAATTAATTCCGGCATGTTTTTTAGTATATTACAACCCTGCTTCCGCAAGTTTTTTTACCAACTTTTTTTGTTCTCCTGAAAGTTGTTTTGGAGTTTTTACATGCAAATGGACATAAAGGTCACCTTTACCATTACCCTGAATATGGGGAAGTCCATGACCTCCAAGGCGCATTTTTGTTTTATGATCAGTTCCCGGAGGAATTTTAAGGTTTAATTGTTTATTAAGAATTGTTGGTACAGCTATGCTTGTTCCAAGCAGAGCTTCACTTAACTTAATGTCTCGATTAATATAAAGATCGTATTCATCAACATCAAAAGCAGGATCATTCATAACATTTGATTGTATATAAAGATCTCCGGGAGGTCCGCCATACGGACTCTGTTCGCCTTTGCCCGTGAGCCGAACTTTTTTCCCGGTGATCATGCCCTTGGGTACTTTTATCGATATTTTTTCAGAGCGCCCCTTATGCTGGATAGCAACTGTTTTTCTTGTTCCTTCCGCAACTTCCTGAAGCGTTAAATGTAATTCATAAATCAGATCAGATCCTTTAATTTGAGGTTGGCGCTGATGTTTGGGGCAGGAACCAAAGGAAGAATTGCCACCGAATGAAAATCTAACCCCTCCATTACGCCCGCCAAAGCCGAATTCATTAAAAATATTAGAAAAATCGAATCCTCTAAATATGTCTTCCTGTGAAAAACGCTGATGAAAACCAGAGTCGCCGAATTCATCATATTGACTGCGTTTTTCTTTATCGCTTAATACCGCATACGCTTCGCTGATTTCTTTAAATTTCTCTTCGGCTTTTTTATCCCCTTCAGTATGATCAGGATGATACTTCATTGCCAGCTTTCTGTAAGCCTTTTTAATATCATCGTCAGAATCGTTTTTGCTAACACCTAATATTTTATAATAATCCATTTCGGGCATTTCTATATTTTCTCCAAAAATTTCTTTTTTTCAAATTTATTTTAGTACTAAAGTAAGATTCATGGAAGAACGTGTCAAGTTTAATGGGGCATTATAAATTATCTAAGAATCTATAACAGGTGAGCCAATTTCAAAACGCCCCCTTTTGCCCGATCTCTGCGCCAGGCAACCTGATCCTAAAAAGGGGTTTAATCCTCGAAATACTTAATGTATTCCTGTAGTTAAATTTTTTGCCTTTCTTGATCTCGAACAAAATTGAACATTTTGAAACCGGCTCAGGTCCTTAAATTTATTTTAGCCTGTCCAGGCATAGCCTCTGACGTTCATCAAACAGGCGGCGCGATCCCATCCAGACTGCCGATATAGTCCCCAGACCTGTGCCCCCAGCAACAAGAAACATGATCAGGATCTGATATTTAACTGCTTCCAGGGGAGGACTGCCAGCCAAAATCTGACCGGTCATCATGCCTGGGAGACTAACCAGTCCCGCGACTGTCATTGCGTTCATGATGGGAATCAAACCGCCCCGGATACTATCCCTTCTTATATTACCGATGGCGATGGTCCAAGTCTGTCCAAGCATAAGGCGCTCTTCGATTACCATACGCTGATCCCAAACTGCCTGCGTCAAACGATCAAGCCCCACAGCTATGCCGGTCATGGTGTTACCTAAAATCATACCCAGCAGCGGGATTGCATACTGAGGCTGATACCAGGGATCATTCTCTATAATAATGGTTAACGCAAACAGAGTAATAGTAAATGAAGATATGCACATTGATATGGTGCCTACGCCCATACTCCACCATCCGACAAATTTTCTTTTTTGCCTGCCCACAACCTCCCGGCTGGCAGCAATTAGCATGATACTTGCGATTAGAATTAATAACCAGGGGTATGAATGTGCAAAAAGAGCTTTTAGAACCAGCCCCACGAGCAGAAGTTGTACTGTTGTGCGTATTCCTGCCACAATAATCTGCAGAGTCATCCCAAGTTTCAAATGAATCGACAGTAGCGCAAGAATAATTAAAAGAAGTGCTGCTATTGATAAATCAAAAGTGGATAAGGATATGACATTCATTTTTTATTAACCAAAAAGCATAAGACTAAACAATATTCGAAAAGTCAAAAAATTGACGGTGAAGGGGGT
>JAERRQ010000123.1 GCA_016735355.1 Desulfobacterales bacterium
AGGTAAAAAAGTTGCGGATATGTTGTTTCCGGGTATCCTATTCAAATTTCCTGGTATCTGATCAGATTGATAGAATAGATGCAAAAAAATTTTGTAAAAATTATAATCGGGGTAGACGTAATGGAGTAATCGTGGTAGCATAAAAAAATGAGCATTTCAGAGATAAAAAAACTTCTTAGCAAGATAGCTATTCGCCACGAGGAAGTTGATAATAAAAAATTGATTGAGGCGCAGTCTATTCTTTTTCAGATCATTGAACGGTTAAGTCAAGAAAATGAAAAATTAAAGGCAGATAATCAGAAGCTGCGTGACGAAATAAACTTGCTAAAAGGGGAACAGGGCAAGCCCAAGATACGAGGTAATAAAAAGCTGGCCCAAAATATATCTTCCGAAAAAGAAAGAAAAAAAAGGGAGATTAAAAAGCAAAAAAAGTCAAAAGCAAAAAAGCACAAAATCAAAATAGATCGAACAGAGGTATGCAAAGTTGATCGATCCAAATTGCCTCAAGATGCTGTATTCAAGGGGCATGAGAGTGCTATTGTTCAGGAAATTTTGATCAAAACAGATAATGTTGAGTACAAAAGGGAAGTTTTCTACTCAGCTTCTGAGAACAAAACCTATGTGGGCCAATTACCTGTTGGGGTTACCGGAGAATTTGGTTATGGAGTGCGGTCAATGGTATGCACGCTTAAACATGTAGGTAATATGTCGGAACCAAAAATTTTGGAACTTCTTGAGAATTGCGGAATATTCATTTCACAATCAACTATTTCTCGAATCCTCACAAATGACGAGTCCGGATTTAACAAAGAAAAAGAGGATATTTTCCGTACTGCTCTGGAAGCTACGCCATTCCAGCAAATTGACGATACCACGGTAAGAGTTAACGGCAAAAATCAATACTCACAAATTTTTTGCAACCCTTACTATACGGCCTTTTTTACTGTTCCTCATAAAAACCGTTTAACCATCCTTGACATATTGCTCTGTGGCAAAGAAAGGAGATATCTATTTGATGTAAATGCCTTTTGTTTACTTTCAGAATTGAGAGTTTCCAAGAAGATTATTGATCAGATTTCAGATTTGACAGATGAAAAGGAAATCTCAGAAGCGGAAATGCAAGAGCTGCTGAAAATAATTTTTCCTGATGCGAAAAAAGGAAAAAATATCAGAACGAGAATTTTAGAAGCAGCCGCAATAGCCTTCTACCATCGCCAAACAGAAATTCCAGTTGTTAACATCCTTTTGAGTGATGATGCACCTCAATTCAAAAAGCTTACTGCGGAACATGCGCTGTGCTGGATTCATGAAGGAAGGCATTATAATAAGTTAAGCCCGATTGTTCCCTTTAATGTTGATGAACTTAAAAAGTTTAAGACTAATTTTTGGGACTACTATGGGGATCTTTTAAAATACAAAGAGAATCCAAATCCTGTAACAGCAGCAAGGTTATCGTCTGAATTCGACAACTTGTTTTCCACAAAAACCGGTTATAATGATTTGGATGATCGGATAGAAAAAACCAGAAGCAAAAAAAAAGAACTTTTGCTGGTTCTCAAACATCCCTGCCTACCATTGCACAACAATGATTCGGAACTGGGTGCAAGGGTCGAAAAACGCAGGCAAGATGTCAGTTTGCAAACAAAATCAGATGAAGGGACAAAGGCTAAAGACTCATTTTTGACGATTACTCAAACCGCAAAGAAGTTGGGTGTTAACGCTTACAAATACATATGCGATCGGATTTCTAAAAAGTTCAGTATGCCGTCTCTTGCCGATCTAATTCTTCAGAAGTCACTGCCACAGATAGAATAAGGCACGTTTTTAAAATTATCCAAGTTTATCAATATCAGTTTTGAACTGAACGACAGGATGCTATATTTTCACCGTATACCTGCAATAAATACCTGCGCACTTAATTTGGTGTAATTTTTTTCCACACGCATTGGCTGCCTCAGGAATATATTCGTGAGAATATTTGAGCAAGTAAGCGGACGATCCGAACCCTTTCCCATGGTTTTTGAATAGGATACGAATTTTCGTCAAATTCCCATACACCGATACGCCCCTCGTACGTAGCATGCCATGTTGGATTTTCCTCAAATCCATAGGATATATATTCAGCGGTACCAAAAGGATTATTGTCAACCGTGGGAGCACTGGGATTATCAGCAGTCAAAAAGTCCCAGGTTTGATGCGTAAAGTACGGGTTACTATCCCACCCGGGAGGGTTGTTGTAATCTGCCTGTGCTACGCCCATTGAAACCAGGGAAAGGCTCAGGGCAAACATGATTGCCAGTAAAATTCTTGTTGCTTTTATCATTTCTAATCTCCTTATAATTTTGCTTATTTCTTTACATTTGCAAAAAAAACCCACTTGCCAAAGAAGCATTTCACCTCCCTTTTCCAAGAGGTAGGGTACGAATTAAAGGTTATTTTTTGATCAGATTAAATATCGGCAATTCGTAATTCATAATTTCTAATAAAAAAATTTACAGTCGTTTATTTAAACGGAGTTTCGTCACCATACCCTCTTCTAAAAATACGGTAATCTTTACGATCAACTTTTCCATCGCCGTTAAAATCAGCCTCAAGGTCACAGCC
>JAERRQ010000222.1 GCA_016735355.1 Desulfobacterales bacterium
GTCAGTAACCTTGTTACCGGAGAAGAAACGGATATTCACAGTACCATGATTGCTCTTGAAAAAGCAGATGTTTCTTTTCGATTAATGATGCAGGTTCGCAACAAGATAGTCGCGGCCTATGAAGAAATAAAACGGATGCAGGTTTAAAGGGCATAGATGTCTGCTTCTCCCGATTTTTTTAATCAGTTGAAAACCATATTGGCAAATCTTTCGCCAGTCAAAAGAATTATATTTTTGACAGTTGTGGCTGCCGTTATTGTCGGGTTTATTTTTATAATAAGCTGGACAACAAATCCTGAGTTCGGAATTCTTTATAAGCATCTGTCTCCGGAAGATGCCGGGGTAATTCTTTCAAAATTAAAAGAGAACAAGGTGGATTACAAGATTTCCTCTAACGGCACATCAATTTCAATACCAAATGACCTGATTTATGAAAAAAGGATGGAACTGGCTTCCCAGGGGCTGCCTCAAGGCGGAAGCATCGGGTTTGAAATTTTTGACAATAATAGTCTTGGTGTTACCGAATTTGTGCAGAATGTAAATTACCAGAGAGCTCTTCAGGGAGAGTTGTCCAGAACCATCAGTCAATTCGGGGAAGTAGAAAGCGCCAGAGTTCATATTGTTATGCCGACAAGGTCTCTCTTTATCGACCAGGATGAACTTGCGACAGCTTCAGTAGTTTTAAGTATGCGTCGCAGCAGAATGTTGAGCCGGGATCAGGTTCATGGGATTGTTTATCTTGTCTCCTCAAGTGTTTCCGGTTTGACCCCTGAAAATGTTACTGTGATAGATAATAATGGAAATATGCTTTCAGGCGATCGAGGTGAATCGGTTACAGGTAAAATAAGCAATGATCAACTGGAATTTAAAGAGGTTCTTGAAAAGAGTCTTGAAAAGCGGGTCAAGACGATGCTCGATACAGGGCTTGGAAACAACAAATCAGTTGTCAGAATTTCATGTTCTCTTAATTTTAAACAACAAGAGAAGACTGAAGAAAAGTATTATCCGGAAAACCAGGTTGTTAGAAGTGAACAGCTTTTAAGCGCAATATCAAATGGAACGGATGCTGTCTCATCCGGAATTCCCGGCGTTTCATCCAATATGGCTCCTGTCAAGAAGGATGCTTCTGTATCCAAGGCAGACAAGAATTTTGAAAAAAAGGATCAAACGATCAATTATGAGATTGGAAAAATAATAAACCATATTATAGAACCGGTGGGCGCTATTACCAGGCTGTCAGTTGCCGTGATGGTAGACGGAAAATATGAATATCAAATAGGCAAGCAAGAGAACAATGCTGGCAAGGTTAAGGAAGAGAAGGCTGGCAAGGAAAATAAGGATAACGAAGAGTGGATATACATACCAAGAACTAAAGAAGAGATGCAAAAACTGGAAGGTATCGTTAAAAGAGCAGTCAATTTTGATGAAAAAAGAGGCGATGAAATAGAGATAGTGAACATTCCTTTTGAAACTTCACGATTATCCATGTCTGATTCAGAGATTGAGCCTGAAGGCTGGTTATCAATATTAAAACAGAATAAAATCTTGATGAAGTATGTTTTTTCCTTATTTGCTCTGCTGTTGGCATTTATTTTTATTGTGCGTCCATTAATCAGGTGGCTGACTTCTTCTGACGGCGGTGTTGAATTGTTAAGGGAGCTTCCTATGACGGTCGGCGAACTTGAAAAAGGTTTCAAACAGCAGAACAAGAGGCTGCCGTTCAGTGAAAAGGCATTGGAGATGATAAACAACGATACTGAAACTTCAGCCGAACTGATGCGTAACTGGTTGCAAGAGGAATAGGCGTATATGAATACTAAAAACCTGTCAGGTTCGGTAAAGGTGGCTGTTCTTGTTAAATCATTCGGCCAAGATGCCTGTAGGAAACTGATAAGTACTTTGAGTGACGCGGAAAAAGAAAAAATAAATACTCTTGTGAATGAAATGGGCGCCATACAACCGGAACTTGCTGAAAAGGTCGCTCAAGAGTTTACCGGAATGAAGGAAGAAGAAAATGAAGGTAAAAACGAAAAACAACACAAAAAAAATGAAGGAGATGAAAAGGAGGGTATACGCGCTTCCGAAAAGAACCTTCAAGCCATAAAATCAATGAACCATGAGCAGTTGGTGCGTATGGTCAAGGATGAACATCCACAGACCATTGCCATTGTTATAGCTCAT
>JAERRQ010000299.1 GCA_016735355.1 Desulfobacterales bacterium
CGCTGATGCCTGCCCAAAAGATGAAATTTTTACACATCTCGCAAAAACCCTTGAGAATGGAACAAAGCTTTCCTACAGGATCTATGAAAAAGGCTTAAGGCGCCTCCTGGATGACAAGCCGGTTTTGGATATTCCCCATGAATTGAGGGAATATGCACGCATACGCCCTAAACCGCCGGTTAATAATACTTATGTTTTTCTGGTCAAAAATATCGGCAGGCAAGTAAAACATAAGGAAGATTGCCTTACGAAAAAATTATTACAATAATTCCAAAAACTAAAGCGGGGTACCCGCAACCCAAAGATGAAGTTGTAGGAGTCAGTTTGTCAGTTATCAGTTGTCAGTTGAAGGAAGTGTCAGTTGAAGGAAGATAAATTAGTATGAATATGCTTTTGCTGATCACTGACAACTGACAACTGATACCATACAACGATTTTCTTGTTTTTTGTGACAGGAATTCAGGAGTAAGGTACTAAACAAATATTTGTCAATAGCATTGCAAAAATGTCCGGCTGGTGCCAGGGTATCTTCTTTTTGAGTGACGGGTTTAAACCTAGACTAAAAATTCAACTGTGCGCGCATCTGAAATATATTCAGGCTTTCGTTTTGGCGGTCACGGTTGGGACGGATATCCGCCCGGATATAATTTGTCATGAAACGGACATTGGAATTGGGATACCAGTTAACGCCGAGGGTAAGATTATTCTCTTTTCCGCCGGCAATATCCCTGTCATTCAGATCCAGAGTGCTGTATCGAATTCCCAATTCCCATGCGCCGAATTTATGCAAAGGCCGGATTGATCCGAATTTTCCGCGTTTGACGATATAGCGCCGCGATTCCCCGGTGATGAACCAGCTCCCGTAAAGATACCATCCATCAAAGTACAGGTCTTCATCCTCTTGTCTGTCGACCATTGTCCCGATATATTCTCCCTGAAAAGAAAGGGGCCCGTAGACAGCGGCAAGTTCGCCGCCTAATTTCAACGAGGAATCAACACCATGGATAGTCCGTGTGTCGACCAGTCGTCTGTTGGTAACGTAAGACTCCGGCCTGCTTCGAAATCTTACCTTATTCTCGCTGTTCGTCTCCCGATATTCCGTTGCCAGCCCGAGATGAAACACCCGATCCTTTGAGTGGTACGGTGCAAAAGTAGACCGCCCGGCAAATGCCCAGCCGTCATCCACTTTGTCGTCTTTGTTGCCGGTAGTTTCACCGAAAAATCCGGCCGCCCAGCTCCAGTCAGCCCCATACGTGCTGACGCCTGCACCGATGTGATAGTCCGGAGCAAAAATGTTCGGCAGGGCCCGCTCCATAAAAGTAATAACATTGGAGCTCGTCATTTCCTCCAGGCTGAAAGGTTCTTGAAAGTTACCGATTTTAAAGGTATATCGACCTAAACCAGTATAGCCCAGCCAGACATCCCTGGGACCTACATCTCCGTCTTCAGCAAAATCGATTTCCGAACGAAATATCCAGTTATGAAACAATCTGCCGGAGGCAAACAGCCGTGCCCTCCGCAGAGCAGTTCCGCTTCCCATTTCCGTTTTATCTTCTCCGTAAAATGCAAGATCTGTATGGATTCGCCCACCCAGACGGAATGAAAATTCACCATCTCCGGAGTTAAGTCTGAGACCATTTTTTAAGCTGACCTTGACGTTGGAACTTTTGTTGATCTTATTGACTCTTTTGTTCGTGTCGTTGATTCGATGGTTCAGCTGCTGTTGTTGTGTTTCCACAAGATTTCTCAAAGCCTCCACCTGCCGCTGCTGTTTTTCGATCTGCTGCTGCTGTTGTTGTACCAGTCGGTACAGCTCCTTTATGTTTATGGACGAATCAGCGTACAAAGCCCGGGGCATTATTAACAGAATTTTCAACCACAACAAGAAAAGACATATGTTTTTAAATCTATAATATCTCATATTTGTTATTATTTTTTTTACAAATGATAAATTTTATAAGTCACTAAAATTCCTATGCTTATCATTATTCAGCATTCAAAATTCATCATTTTTATATAAGCTTTCATCAGGGTATCGGGCAGGACTGAAATTTTCTGTGTTGGAGAATCGAAAAGAAATTTAAACACAGCGGATCCCATCTTTCCTTTTTCCATGCATTGCGTAAACGAATGCCCGCTGTCCTGCAAAACTCGAAAATCATAGCTGGTTTTCAGCCCCAGAGCACGGGCCGCTGTGCGCATCGCATCTACCCAGCGCCGTCCACGTTCCATACGGCTTAAACCCTGTTGCCTATTTATTTTTTTCGATTGGTTTAGGTCATCGTCCGGGACATCGTCCCACTGTCCCACCAGAACAGAGACTGGTACTGATAAGAATTCTGTCAATTTGAAATGGATATCGGGAAGCTTTGGATCATGCTCTATCCCTCTGGGAAAGCGCTGTGTCGCATCAGGAAAGGTATACCAGCCGGCTGCACCTATGGCGATTCTGGAAACATGATTTGGATATGCCATGGCATAACGATGGACAAATTGTCCGCCTCCGGAATAACCAAAGAAAAAAACAGGCTTCCCTTGCGCTTTTGTAATCCTGGTCACCTCATCAACGATCTTCTGCAGCATTAAATCAGGACGCGAACCTTTGCCCCTCCTGCCCAAACGCTGAAAATCAGGAAACCGCTTTCGATGAAATAAAGGAGCGATCAGTATAACTCCGTAGAGTTCAGCCTGTTTGGTGAACCCCCCGGCATGCTCTTCGGCGTTTCTTGATATTCCATGAATACTGATAAAAATCCTGGCATTATCACCGCCTTTTTTGGGTACATACAGATAGTATAATTGCTCAGGATCGTAAGCCAGAGACATGAGAATTACTTCACCACAGGGAATAACCGTGGAAGTTGTTTTTTTGGCAATGACTGAATAATTTAACTGTGTCATAAATAATAATATCGCTGGATAAATAAATGGGGTCAAAAATAAAGTAACGGTTTACAGTTATCAGTTCACGGTTGGAAAAACCCAAAAATTTTGAAATTTATAGCTAAAATGTTCAATCATTAAGCTTCGATCATCTGTTACCATCTGGGTTCCCATGCAAAACTTGGGAACCTTTTACACAGAGCTTTGTAAAAACAAACTTTTGGTTCCTATTCTAGAATTCGAGTAGAATTCGAGTTTTGCTATGATTTTTAACCGTTAACTGTAAACCGACAACCGTGAACGGTTACCAAAAAAGTTAGCTGCTCGGGGCGATTCTTTTTGAAGCAGGCGCCTTGCATGTTTTTCAAAAAGCCGGGCAGCATATCGGACATATTGTCCTAAAAAGAATTTTTGACCGAAATTAAAAAAAAAGGTTTTTAAAACATGTGTAATATAACTTACTGATATTTCATCAAAAAAAATAATAATAGTTATTTAAAAATCTTGGCACATCTATTGCTCATACAAGTGAACAAGAACATAAATTACCGCTAATCTATATGAACAGAAAATAAAAGGGAGGTGATGAGGTTAATAGCTGAATTGAAATTTATGTTTTATTTGAAGACCAAAAAACTGAAAAAAATTGAAAATTTAATAAGCATTGATTTTAACATTTTAAAAAAAAAGGAGAATTAGAATGCCAAGACATGGTGATTGCCAATTTTTTATGCCTGATGGAGCAAATATAGCTGCTGAAGAAGGAACCTGTATGGAAATGGCAGATGAAGATGGGTTCCCCGAAATCGTTAATATTTATGCTGATATAGATGGTTGTCCGAAGTTTAAAGAAATGGAAAGGGTAAAGACTGATTCGTCGGAAGAGATGTGGGGTCCGGGAGTTCGGGCAGGAAGAGGTTTTGACGAAAAATAGAATGTTGGGGGAGGTTGCGGCTTGTGGTTATGAAATGCTCAAAATGTGGTTGTGAAGGTGGAAGGGGTATCTGGAAATTTATCGGTAATCTCAATGTAACCGGAACTCTGGCATACAGGCAATGTCCTGAGTGCGGACATCTGGAAGTTTGCGATGAGTTTTTCAGTAATGAGGAGTATAGGGGGCCGCAATCCTGGGGTACAGGAAAATTCCGTGGAAAGGTGTTTAAAGGCAAGAAGAAAAAGCCGAACCAGGAATTGAATCAGGATACGATTTAATCTAATAAGGAGGAAGTTATTAATGAACGTTAAATGCGATAAATGCGGCCATGAAGGCCCAAAAGAGACTTTTTCATATCTGTATAATATCAGGCTTGATGATGGAATGAGCTGGCATGAATGCCCAAAATGTCATGCAATGAACTGGATTTCCGAAGCAACAGGTGAACATTCTGATTTTGGCGCGCACTGCAAAAGTTTTCCATTCCATTCCGATAAGGGCATCGGGATTCATTCTGACAAACAGGGCGGCGCCTGATCCTGATAGTTGTATGCTAAAGTGAGTTTGAGCCGAAAGGATCATCATGCAATTCGGTTGATTATTAACCCCGTATTGATTGCACTGATATCTGACAGCATGATCTCGAATTCTAAAATTCTTGTAAAATTAAATGAAGGAGATAAAACATAATGGCTACAAAAAGTTATGAAGGCGAAAAGTGGTTTTTCCCTTTTGAAGATGATGAAGAACAGGGGGAACTGGTTGAACGTGTTATTGATGCACGTTGCGGATATTGGGCATCAAAGCCGATGAAAAAGAGCGATCTTCCCTCAGGTGTAAAAATGGGCGCTCCAACCGATAAAAATTATTACAGATAATGGAGGTATAGGAATGGCTGACGCAAAAGAAGCGAAGTTGCAAGGATTTTTGGATAATAACCAGCATTGGTGGTGGGCTGAGCAGGCGCGTTCTCCCAGGATTGATTATTTGAGAAAAGCAGTTTGGTCAAAGGGTGCTAAAGCAGGCGCATATCTGCCTGGCACAAAAGTCGGTTCTGACGGCCCCATCCTTTTTGCTGAAATTTTTGATGATATGGATGCCAGGTCTGATCCCTATATGACAACTTTTTCAAGGGCACTGGAAAATACTAATACCAAGTTGCCTGTTTATATTGTTGATAATTCAAGAATAGTAGGTTGCTGCGCCGCTGCTCCCCATGAGGTATTCTGGGTACCGAACCTGTCATTTGGTCTTAACGAGGATATATTTAATGACCGTGATGAACTGGTTGATATGGATAAACGTGATGAAGTTGAAAAATGCCTGGAAACTATGAAGCCTTATACCCAGCAGTTTATGGCCGAGAAAGTTATGAGCAAGCGTCACAAAATCATGTGCCGGACATCCCAGACCTATACCGGTGGACCTCACCTGGAAGGCCTTTTTTACTGCACATCCCAGTTTACTTATTACAGTAAGGGTTTTAATGCTATTATCGAAGAGATTGACGCGGGCCTTAAAGAAGCAAGTACCGTTCTTTACAAGATGGGCGCGGTGCCGAACTTTCCGGATGAAGAACATTACTTGCAGAGAGTCCCTGTTTGGGAGGCAATGAAGCGGACTCTTAACTCTGAAATTCTTTATGCTAAACGTCTGGCAAGACTGGCACGGATTATTTCCGAAAATTTTGAAACCGATTCTGAAAGAAAGCAAGAGCTTTTGGGTATTTCCGAACGATGTGAATGGGTACCTGCAAATCGACCCAGGAATTTCCCTGAAGCGCTTCAGTTTGAGCATCTCCAGACCATGGCCAGAAAAAGAGAAAAACCGGATGGCGCTTGGCCGGCTCATCCGGATTGGTGGTTCGGCGACTGGTTTGACGCAGATATGAAAAGCGGTTATATTACAAGGGAGGATGCCGTAGATTATGTTGGAGAATATCTGATCAGATCATATGAATACGGAAGCTGCCGGAACAGGCAGTGGCGTGAGCTGATGACCGGTGACCCAGGCCCCTATGTATGGACCTTTGGCGGAATGCGTCCTGATGGAAACCTGGACTACAGAGATTTGATTAATGTATTTATGGAAGCAGCAAGGTATGTAAGGTGCGTATCCCCGACCTTTGCGCTCCGTTATAATAAGGATATGCCGGAAGATGTTTTGAAAAACTGTTTTGAATCTATTCGCCACGGTCTTGGTTATCCCAATATCCGTAATGATCAGGTTCTGATCAAAGCCAATATGTTCTGGAGCAACACTCCCGAAGACGAAGCCCGTACCTGGGTTGCCCAGGCTTGTATTGTGCCTGCCCCGGAAACCAAGCATGGCTGCATGCCTATGCGTTATTCTTCCTGCACTACCCTTGGTTCAAAATGTATGGAACTCGCCTTGTGGAACGGCTTTAATCCTGTGTTTAATATGCAGATTGGCCCCAAGACAGGCGATCCCACCGAGATGAGTTTTGATCAGCTTATGGATGCGTTTATTGAGCAGTTCAAGGTTATCCATTGGGATGCGGTAAAGATTAGAAATATTGTTCATCACATCGAGGAAATCCATGGGCGACCGCATTTGAGCGCTACCTATGAGATGTGTGTGGAAGACGGCATTAATTGCTTTACCCGTAAAGAATACGGTAATGCCTGGGTTACAACATTTATCTGGATGGACGGGTGTGATGCTCTGGTAGGCTGCAAGAAATTGGTCTATGATGAAAAGAAATATACGATGGCTCAGCTTCTTGAGTTCTTGAAGGCCAATTGGGAAGGTTATGAAAAAGAGAGGATGGATTTTGTCAAGGCTCCTAAGTGGGGTAATGATGATCCGTATGCGGATGACATTATTGTCAAGATTCATGAAAGAGTTCGTGATGAAGTATGTATGCCCTGCAAGTGCTGGGGTACTCATGCTCAAGGTGTTCCGTGCGTTCCGCAAAATGTTGCCGCTTACACTGTTTGCTCGAATCTGCTTGGCGCCCTGCCCAATGGCCGGCGACTTGGCGATACTTGCTATGACGGCGGTTGCTCGCCCGGAGCAGGTAATGACAAAAAAGGTCCTACTGCGGTATTGAATTCAGTTGGAAAATTGACCCATGAAAATATGTTCAGGGCCAATCTGCTCAACCAGAGGCTTTCACCAACCCAGCTTGTTGGTGACAAGGGTTTTGATATTTGGAATTCCTATATCAGAAGCTGGTGTGATCTTGGCATTAACCATGTTCAGTTTAATATTGTGGATAATGAAACTCTTATTGCTGCCCAGGAAAAACCGGAAGACTTTGAAGAGATGATCGTACGGGTTGCCGGTTACAGTGCTCAGTTTGTAGGGCTCAACAAGAAAACACAGGATACAATTATTGCACGAACAATTCAGGAGCTTTAATTAGCCCGGGTCACCAATCATTTTTATGATTGGTGATTTTAATATTTTTATTCCTGCTTTCTTTCGTATATTTTGAAGGAAGGGAGCAGGAATTTTTATGTGTAAACTATGGGGGGAAACTGGAAATGGCTGTTATTCCGGATAATGTACTTGATGTACTGGCGGAACCCGAGTCGGTTAAAATGTTGGGGACTGTAAATGACCTGGGAGTGCCGAATGTAGTAATAATATCAAGTTTATCTGTTTTAACTACTGAAAAAATAGCATTTGCGGATGTGTGTCTTGGAAAAACAAAAGCAAATCTTAAACAAAATGGAAAGCTTACCATAGGTGTTATTGGATACGAAAAAAAAGCGTATCAGATTAAATGCAAATTTGTTCATTTTGATAACAGAACCTCGATATTTGAGTCCTGGTATGACGCTGTTTATGAAAGAATGATGATGATGCGGCTTAAATCCGTGGCCATCGCCAACGTAATTGAGGTATCTGAAGCCGGGTTGGATTTGCCCGTATAATAAAAAAAAGGTTCATTTTGAGAACAGGATACGGTACGCCTTTACTGCACTATCCTTTACTGCACTATGTTATAATTATACCTAAGTTGAGCGATAACTCTCGTGAAGATGTTCAGGTAGAAATTTAGGTAAGCCAAAGAATTATTGGGAGGGTAAATAATTGTGGATCTGAAAATTCCTGAAGATGTTATGGAAATGCTGGAAAAGCCTGAAACATATAAAATGGTTGGGTCTCTTGATAGTTCAGATGATGCGCCGGAAAGTATAAATTTGGACTCGGTTAATACGGTTAAAATAGTTGGGGAAGGTACTATCGCTTTTCCCTGTTCTAATGAAAAACGTAAGTTTATTTTAGATAATTTAAAAAAATTTCCGCGTTTATCCTTAGCGGTTTTTGAACCTGCTATGGTGGGTTTTCAATTAAAAGGAAGGCTTGTACAGATTGAGCATAAAGGTGATTTGGTAGATTCTTTTAAAGATCTCTGTAATGGGCCAAAGCCTTTTGCTGTTATCCTGATGAAGGTGACCGAAATTTATGCCCTTACCATGGCTGTTGCAGGCGAAAAAGTTCTTTAAGCCAGTTGGTTGCGGCTATTTTGAAGGTATAGATTTCCACATAAATAATTTCACTCTGTTCTACTACCATCTATTCTACTACCATTATACCTTCCCCAGATTTCTTCCTATATCCCCGTGAAATTAATTATCTGAAAATCTATAGCATCTCTCCAATTATCAGGAAATACATTGCAATGGTCAGTTAAATTATATATAAATAGCGTAGCTGGATTTTTTTCAGAGCTGTTTGTAAACACCAACTAAACACTACTGGAAAATATTAGGAGAAAATTTGATGACTGAAAAATGTTTAATTACAAATATGCAACGCTTTTCGACAAATGATGGGCCCGGGATTAGAACCCTTGTACTCTGTGTTGGCTGCAATCTTAAATGCAAATGGTGCCATAATCCGGAAACAATCCCGATGCATAATACTGTTTTCTGGAAGTCAGCATTATGTGTTCAGTGCGGCCTTTGTATTGAATCATGCCCGGAGGAGGCTATCAGGCCTCCTATTCCTGTTGAGGAAGCTAGGGCAGAAGAAAGCGCTTACCATAAAATTGAGCGGAGTAAATGCACTGACTGTATGAAGTGTGTTGAAGTGTGTGATTTTGATGCTCTTGCGCCGGTTGGAAAAATGCTGACAGTTGATGAGGTTTTGGATGAGGTAATGCGGGATAAACTCTTTTACAAGAATTCAGGTGGTGGGCTGACCCTTGGTGGCGGGGAACCTACCATGCATCCCAAATTTATGTTGGAGCTCTTTCAAAAGGCCAAGGAAGAGGGCCTTCATATCTGTCTTGATACCAATGGCACGGCTCCCTGGAAGGTTTATGAACAAACCCTTCCTTTTGTTGATTTTTATTTGGTTGATATGAAAAATATGGATACCGAACTGCACAAGCTGGGAACAGGTGCCGGAAATGAAAAAATCCTTGAAAACATAAAGAAACTTTCAGAAGTTGGTGCAAAGATAATTATTCGGGTTCCGGTAATGTATGATTATAATGATACTGCTGAAAATTTTGAGCAGATGGGTGAATTTTTAAAAGGACTCCCTAATCCTGTCCACAGGTTAGACCTTTTGCCGTTTCATAACTGGTGCCAGAATAAATATAATTGGATGGGTATTTACTGGCCGCTTATAGAAGAAGAAAATATGGACCCGATTGAATGTGAAGATTTTAAAGAGATACTTGAGACATACGGGATTAATTGTACAATTGGCGGTTAATTAATTAGTGCCTGAACGAAAACACTATTAATCAAAATAAAACAAGGCGTTATCGTTTGTTTTGTTAAATGAGGTTTTAGTTTTTTGGTGTTAAAGGGAAAATAGAACATTTTTAGAGCTAATACATACCTAACGCCTAAAAGCTAATCGCTTTTTTAAAATTTGGAGTGAAATATTATAAATATGGATAAAAAAGATTCATTACAAGATGTTCTTGTTCCTGAAAATGACCCCCATTATTTTTTATCAAGAGAGATAGCCTCTAATCTGGATAGATTTAACAATATGTCCGCCAGTACTCCTGTTAATTTGCTTGTAGTAGGTAAACAGGGATGTGGTAAATCTTCTTTGGTGAGTCAATTTGCTGCAAGGCATCAAAGGCCGCTGGCAACTTTTCAGGTTGGTATTCTTTCAGAACCTGGCCAGTTATTTGGAGAACTAAGGTTAAAAGACGGTGAAACCTACTACCAGCAATTTTTATTTCCCCAGGCTATTTCGACTCCAAACTGTGTGATTCATCTGGAAGAAATAAACAGACCTGAACATCCCAAGGCGCTTAATATGCTTTTTTCAATTTTAAGTGATGATCGCCAGGCCTGGCTGGATGATTTGGGTAATGTAAAGGTTGCAGATGGAGTTGTATTTTTTGCAACTTTGAATGAAGGTGAGGAATTTTCCGGTACTGAGATGCTTGATGCGGCCTTAAGAGACAGGTTTTATGTTATTTCAATGGATTATTTGCCCCTTGATGTTGAAAAAGAGGTTTTAATCCGTAAAACAGGACTCAATGAGGTAGAAGCACAAAGGGTTGTATCAATCTTGAATGACTTAAGGTATAATACCAAAATGCCCATGGCGGTTTCAACCAGGCATAGTCTGATGATCGGAAATTTGGTAAAAGCCGGTGCCAGTATTCGAGAAGCTTTAATTTTTAGCCTCCAGATGAGCAAAGAAGCTCTTGAAGCTATTCTACTAACGGTTCAGATGGAGCTGGGAGAGAAAGAGGTACCTAAAGATGCCTATGAATTATATTGATCGACTGGACATCTATTGCATGAATCAACCAAGCAATATATGGTCCAAGCCAAGTTGGTATTTTAAAGGAGATTCCGATTATTGGCGGATACTCAAGTCGGGTTATGAAGCACCCGAACTTGCTGGTGTTTTAAGGGCATTAACCCTGTTCGTCGGCCATATCGGTATAAATGTGGGACGTGTTGTTTGGGCTGGACAAATAGCGGCAGGCCTGGATGAATCATCCATTGTATTGCCGGCTTCATTTGTATTGGATGTTTATCCTGTCCCCCCCGGCAAAATGGATGTTCTGATAGGTGTTACAGCTCATGAAGCGCGTCGCCAAACCGAATGGAGTCATAATGCCTGGCAGGAGCTGCTGAAAATTAATGAGGAACTTGGCAAGCCTTCAAAATATTTACTCAAGGATATGTATTGGAAGTTTTTTTCAGCCGGTGAAAATATATATCTGGAACAAAAAGCGTCAAGCAATATACTGGGTGATTATACCAAAAAGGCACGGAACGTTATTGTTTCCGGATTAATGCGGGATCCTAGACGTAGTCCTACACCTTGGCATCTTTTTGATTTATGGGAGCAGTTGGCAATTGATGGCCGCTATTATGAGCCATTAAATACTCTTTATGAAAAACCATTAGATATTTTACGTAAAAGGACTCCTGAAATTTGTTCAATTGCAACTAATGGAAGTCCTTCTGTTATTGCCAGATGCAAAAATAGAGCTGCTGTTTATTCCAGCATCATCAAGGATATTTTACCACTTCTAAAAGAATGGAAGAAAGATCCGGTTTCATACTTTGAAAAAGGAACATCCGAGAAAAAAGAACTTAAAAAGAAAAAAAGAAAAAAAGGAGAGTCGAAAAAGAAACCGGCTATCAGCCGGGAAGTATTTAATGAGATTGAGGTTGAGCTGGCCAGTGGAGGACGGGATCTGACCCCTTTGATAAAGAAAATATGCAATAATGATGAGAAGGTCATAAGAACAACTTTGTCAAATTTTACTATTCCTGCAAATGCCGTTATAGATCGGTTTTTGGTTAAACGTTTGAAAAATGTTTTTTATTATTATGCCCAAAGAGTGAAAAAAACAAGCCGGGGCCTTGAAAGCGGCAAGATTGACCGAAGACGTTTGTACCGCGCCCCTATTTCTGGAAGATGCTTCAAGGTTGATCAGATGATGGTGGAGTTTGCCTGGAATTTTACAGTAGTAGTTGATGCGTCCTTATCAATGGGTGGTTATAAATGGAATGTCGTTGAAAATTCAATGAGCGCACTGCATAAGGCTTTGGCCGGGTATCAAAATACTTTACGAATATTTGGATACTTTGAATGGGATGGTGTTTCAATCTTATCTGAACTATTGCGAAAGGATGTACTTTATTCAATAGCGCCGACAGGACGGACTCCTTCCGGTCAGGCTATAATTGGTGCGGGATTGCTTATGCCGAGAAGTGCATTTTCAAGGAAATTTATTCTTCATATTACCGATGGAGAGTCAAACGCAGGTGTAGATGTTCAGTATGCTCTTGATTATTGTAAGCAAGATAATATTGATATGATAACACTTGGTTGTGGTAAAAAAAATAAAAAGGCCATGCTTGAACAGTATGGAAAATCCTTGCAGTTTATTGAAACAATTGATCAATTACCTACCGCGCTTGAGCGCCTTTTTCAGCGGCTGCTCAAGTTTTAGGGCGAGCTCTTATGCTTTTGGATAATTAATTTCATAAGCCCGTTTCTTGGGTATGATCATTTTTGATACCATCTTTACCGGTTTAAAAAGGAAGGCAGCATATGAAATTTAAGGGACCGGACAAGATTTCCAATGAAGAATTTTTGGCAATTACCAAATTAAAATATCAGCGCGCCATAAAAAATGCAACTCCCATGTTTGCCTGGTTTAGTCTTACTGAGGATTGTAATCTGCACTGTCGTTATTGTTTTGCCGATGCTCATTTTTGTATAAAAAGAACAAAACCTAAAGATGAGTTAGGAACCGATCAGGTTTTTACTATCCTGGATAATGTTGCCAGAGCAGGAACTGTGGCTATTCAATTCGCTGGTGGTGAACCTTCTTTGCGGCGCGATTTGGTTGAAATTGTTGATCATGCGGTAAATAACAATATTTTTGTAGCCCTTAATACCAATGGCACCCTTATTAAGGCTGATACTGTTCGCGGGCTGGCGAAGGCTGGTTTGTCCCAGGTAAAAGTGAGTGTCGACGGATTTAAAAAAAATCATGACTGGAATAGGGGAAAAGGAAATTTTGATAAAGCAATCAATGCCTTAAAACTGTTCAGGGATAATGGAATACCTAGCGTTTATTTGATAATGACACTCTCAAATGTTAATTATGATGACCTTGAACCGTTAATTGAATTAACAGCCGAGCTTGGTATCAGATTTATAATGGTTGAGTTTTTGCCGGTTGGTCATTCTGAAGGTTTAATTAAATGGGGGTTAAGCAAAGAGCAGCGCCGTAAGGCACAAAGGCTTTTATTAAAATATCAGAAAGAAAGGGGAATGGACGATATTCAATTTGAAAATCGTTACATAGTTAGTGAACAGGAAAAGACAAAGGCACTTCTTGCTAATCCTCATTCAGATTGCGATTTTTATAATTTTGGGGTTGGCTGTATTACCGGTATCTATAGTTATATGATAACCGCTCAAGGACGAGTCGCTACAGGCTGTCTTATACAGGAGGAGGTCAGTAATTCGAATCTGCTAAAAAGAAGTTTAAAGGATATCTGGAATGAGGGGGACTTATTTAAAAAACTTCGAAATCGGGAAAAATTAAAAGGAACATGCGGTCAATGTGTTTACCGGTATGTTTGTGGAGGATGTCGACGTTCAGCATTTATTCAGACCGGTGATTTTATGGGTCCTGATCCGAATTGCTGGGTTGAAGAGTCTACCTTGTCATCTTGCTGTTCCGGGAATTAATTATATCTTTGAATTTTTTTAATTATTAAGGCCTGTTTCAAAAATATGAAGTTGTTTTCGACAGGCTTCTAAACCTGTGAGGTAATATTAATGATACCTGAATTACATATTCCTGAGTTGGATAATTTTTTCTACCTGCCTGAGGAAATTATTAATGTTTTGGATAGTCTTGAGAAACTGGCAAGAAAACATTCGGTAAATATTCTGGTTGTTGGCCGCCAGGGTTGTGGAAAATCATCATTGATAAGTCAGTTTGCAGCTTATTATAAACGCCCGCTTGCTGTTTTTCAAATTGGTCAGCTTTCAGAGCCCGGCCAGCTTTTTGGTGAACATGCTTTAAAAGGCGGGGATACCTATTATCAGGAATTTCTATTTCCAAGAGCTATCTCTACGCCAAATTGTGTTGTACATCTTGAAGAGATTAACCGACCGGAACATCCTAAAGCACTTAATGAACTTTTTTCAGTCCTTTCCGAAGATCGTTCAATCTGGTCGGATCAGCTTGGTCTTATAAAAGTAGCTAAGGGCGTAGTCTTTTTTGCCAGTATGAATGAAGGAGAAGAGTTTACCGGTACTGATTCTTTAGATGTCGCCCTGAGAGATAGATTTTATATCTTGCCGGTTGATTATCCTTCAGTTGAGATTGAAAAAAAAATACTTACCAGCAAGACTGGGATTGATGATAATCAGGCCGGGATGATTTTAAAAATAATTGGGAGTTTACGAAGTGATCCGAATATTGATGAAACTATTTCTGTCCGGCACAGTTTAATGATTGCAGAACTTATGGTTGCAGGCGGCTCCTTAAGGGAATCCTTGATATATAGTCTTTCAGTATCAAGGGATTTAATTGAGAGCCTGCTCCTTGCGGTTCATGTGGAAACCAAGGAAACAATAATTAAATCATCGGAATATAAGTTGTTTCTTTAGTAAGTTTCAGTAATCCAGGATGGAATCTATTACCCCCTCCATCCTGTCCGGTTTTTATTTATCTGTCTGCCAGATGATGGATCGGATGAAAATGTCATTAACTTTGCCCTTCTCGCGTCTTGCCCTTTGAGTCCCCCTATATTTTTGAAAAGAGATACTTGAAAATGAAATTAGTTAGGTGGAAATCTATAGGTTAACATAAATGTTTAAATTCATGTTGTTTTGATATTTTAGGAGGAGAATTGATAATGGTAGAAAAGAGCATTGATTTAACCCGTGAAATTGCGCACTTTATAGTCAATACTGATGCTGCAGATATCCCTCAACCAGATATAGAGCATGCCAAAGTTACTTTAATGGACTGGATAGCGGTCACTCTGGTAGGCAAAGAGGACCCTCTGGTTGCCAAACTGGTTAATTATGCCGATTTGCTGGGGGGCAAGGAACAGGCCACCGTGATCGGTTATGGCCTTAAGAAAAATATCATTGAAACCGCCTTGATCAATGGCGCGGCATCCCATGCCCTTGATTTTGACGATACACTTGAAATTATTATCGGACATCCAACTGTTACACTCTATCCGGCTCTGGTGGCCCTTGCCGAATGGAAAGGCTTTTCAGGCCTGGAACTTTTGGCAGCATATCTGATAGGCCTTAAAACAGCCGCTTTAATTGGCCATTGCGGTGGGATGGACCATTATATGCATGGTTGGCATGGTACATCAACCATAGGGCATTTTGCTTCAGCAGCAGGATGTTCGAAACTTCTGGGACTTGATGAACAGCAAACAGTTTATGCTTTGGGAATAGCCGGTACACAGGCCTCGGGATTAAAGAGCGCTTTTGGAACCATGTGTAAGCCTTTTCATGCCGGGAAAGCATCCCAGGCAGGTTTGATGTCGGCCTTGCTGGCAGCGGATGGCTTTACCAGCACCGAGAATATTCTTGAGGTTGATTTTGGTTTTCTTAAAGTTCTTAATGGAAAATTGAATAAAAATGCCGCCGAAGTTCTGAATGCTCCCTGGGAAGCGGCTGATCTGGCCCAGAAATATCACGCCTCCTGCCATGCGACCCACTCCCCTATTGAAGCGACCTGGGCAATTCTTGAAGAGGAAGGGCTGAACCTTGATGATATTAAATCAATTAAAATCCATGTTTCCGAGCTTGCTCTGGGCGCTGCAGGAAAAATAAACCCGCAAACAGGGCTTGCAGGTAAGTTTAGCATACCGTACTGTGTTGCCAATGCGCTTCTCAGGGGCGATACCGGCACCAAGGCTTTTACCGATGAAAAGGTAAATGATCCACAGGTCAAAGAGTTTATGAAAAAAATATCTCTTGCCAGGAATGACGATTTCGTGCTTGTTGAGGCTATAATCGATTTGGAAACAACCACCGGTAAAATGTATACCAGGGAAATTGATGTTATGAAAGATATTCCGGGACTGGAAACGAAAAGAGAAAAAATTACGGCCAAGTTCCTTGATCTTTCTGAAGCATATCTTGGCAATGAAGAGGCAGAAAAAATGGTCGCAGCGATTAACAGCCTGGACCGAATTGAGAATGTACAGCAACTTACGGAACATTTATAGATTTTTCCAAGGAACGAAGCGGCATCCCATGTTCTTGATTTTGATGCCTTTCTTGAGGTTTTTGTCGGACATCCCACCGTGATCCTGCATCCGGCCTTACCGGCAAATTCAGCATATATTGTAAAAATATAGATATTTTTTAGTTAAAACCGGAGGTTTTTTTGTAAATGTTTAATGATTGGCAGAATTTAATAGATAACATAAAAAAAGGTTCTGAGCGCGCCATGGCCAGAATGATTTCCCGGGTTGAAAACCGTGAACCCGGCTGGCTGGATGCCATGAAGATAATACACAAGATGTCCGGCAAAGCCAAGATTGTTGGTGTAACAGGAGCGCCTGGAGCAGGCAAGAGCACGCTTACGAATACAATAACTAGGGAATTGGTAAACCGTAAATATACCATCGGGGTTATCGCGGTGGATCCATCCAGCCCTTTTACAGGCGGGGCATTGCTTGGTGACCGCCTGCGCATGACTGAAGTCTGCAATATGGAAGGTGTCTTTGTCAGATCCATGGCTACACGCGGAGCTCTTGGCGGCTTAAATGTAGCAGCACGGGATATTGTAAAAATTATGGATGCGGCTGGTAAGGATATTATAATTATAGAAACGGTCGGAGTTGGTCAGGCTGAGATAGATATTGTTAAAACTGCTGACAATATTATGGTTGTCTGTGTACCTGGAATGGGAGATGGAATCCAGGCCATCAAGGCCGGCATTATGGAAATAGCCAGTATATTTGTTATTAATAAGGCTGATCGGGAAGGGGTTAACAGAACTGTGGCAGAGATAGCTATGATGCTGAATATATGCTCAGGCCCATCTGATAAAAATATTCCTATTTTGAAAACTATTGCAACAACTGGTGAAGGCGTTGCAGAGCTTACGGATGCTCTTCTGCATGATCTTGAAGCTAAAGATAAAAAAAAAGACTGGGTTGAAGAACGTACCAAAGAAGAGATCCTGAACCTGCTGGAAAAAGAGGTTGCCCGTTATTTGTGGGGAAAATGGGAAAAAGAAGGTAAAATAGATAATACTGTCAAGCAGATTATTGCCAGGGAGCGTGATCCTTATTCTGTTGTTGAAGAGATGCTTGAATCTTTGATTGCTGAGCATAAATGTGAACAATTTTAAATGAAAAAACGATTTGAATCATTTCTGATAATTTTTGTTGTTTTCTTTATGCTGGTTTCTGTTGCTGTTGTTCATGCAAAGAGCAGCGTAAACAAAGAGCTGAGGTTAGTTCTTGCTTCGTATGTTCCGGTGGGCTATCCTTATTTTTACGATGTACAAAATCTATTTGTTGATATGGTCAATGAGCGAGGTCGTGGAATTGTGCATCTGGATGCGTATTTCAGTGGAACACTCTTAAAGGGTAAGGAGTTACTGCCCGGGCTTATGGCCGGAACTGCGGATATAATTATTCAGACTAGCGGTTATTTATTAGGCACCTTTCCTTTTATTGGTTTTCAGATATTACCTGTTTGGGAAGGTTGCATTCAATACAATTGTTCCCAGAGAATTGGATCAGATCTGTACAACTTGTTAAATGAGGAATTAAAGAAAAAAAATTTTTTTCAGCTTGCAGCATCAGGAGCTATTTTTGATTGTATTTGGACCAAAAAAAAATTGGTGCGAAAACCATCAGACTTAAAGGGATTAAAAATCAGGGTACCTGGTAAGGTACAGGCCATGCTGTTTCAGGCCATGGGAGCTTCGCCGGTTACAATGGCTTCGGCAGAAATCCCCCAGGCCCTGCAAAGGGGCATTATTGACGGCGCAGCAATTTGTCCATGGACGGCCAAGGGTCGTGGGATTGAAGAATTTTGTAAATATATGACTGTTTATGCTGTTTCTTATCAGTCTACTCCTATATATATGTTGAGGGATAAATGGGAAAGCTGGCCCGATGAAGTTAAAAAACTGCTTTTAGAGGTTGCTGTGGATTGGGAAAAAAAGGTTAAATATTTTGGTAATAATAATAATGCCCTTATGAATGATGGACAATTGACAAAAGACATTATCCCGTTTTTTGAAAAAAAAGGTATGCAGGCTATTTTTTTAACAGATGAGGAAGTCAATGCCTTCGTGCAGGCCGCTGAACCGGTTATTAAATGTTGGGTTAATGACGTGGGAGAGGAGCGGGGGAGAAGGGCTTTAATGTTTATTAAAGAGTCTCTGCACAATAAGTCAAATGGAACAGATTAATAATTTTTTTAAAAAAATGTTTTATAGAACTGTCGCTCTGGGTGCGGTCTCCATCCGGTGGGTACTCTTTTTCATGGCGTTTATCATGTTTTATGATGTGGTTATGAGATACCTTTTTAATTCACCTACCGTATGGGCCCAGGAAACATGTGAATATATGATGGTCTTTCTGACTTTTATCGGTTTGGCCGAAATTCAGAAACAGAAAGCGCATATAAGGATGGATTATCTGTATACCAGGTTTCCCCAAAGCCTTCGAAGGGGGATGGATCTTTTTTTTCATTTTTTGGTGGCCCTGTTTGCCCTGTTGATCTTTTCAACATCACTCAGGATGACGCTTTTAGCATTTCAATACGGTTCCAGGTCCAATTCCCTGATGGAGACTCCTCTTTTTTTAATGTATGCGATAATTCCCTTGGGATTTATTTTGCTGTTAATGCAGTGTCTTATAGATATCGTAAAATCGATAAAAAGCCTGTTAGGGGTCGATTCCGGAAAGGATTATAAATCTTAAATGAGTGTAACCTTTATAGTTGTCCTGGCAATCCTGGTCGCTCTCATCCTCCTTTTCCTGGGGAGTCCTGTTTTTGTCTGCCTCGGCCTGGCCGGAGCGGCAGGCATATTTCTTAATGATATCTTTCTTGGCGGCGTCGGGCTTTCCGTACTTCAAACAAATGTTTTCGGTTCTGTTTCAAAGACCACTCTTGTAGCTGCGCCTTTATTCATCCTGATGGGTGAAATAATATTTCGTAGCGGTATTGGCGCTGATCTTTACGTTACTATAAGCCGTCTGCTGCACCGTCTGCCCGGTGGATTGGCCATAGCAACGGTTGCAGCCTCCACTATATTCGGAGCCATGTGCGGCGTAAGCATTGCAGCCGTGGCGACCATCGGAGTCATAGCATTGCCGGAGATGCTGAAGCGGGGCTATGACCCGAAACTTGCCGCAGGATCTGTCTGCGCTCCCGGAGCTCTTGCCATGCTTGTGCCGCCGAGCCTGTTATTCATACTTTACGGCGAAGTTTCCGGAGCTTCTGTTGCCAAGCTTTTTACGGCAGGTTTGTTGCCGGGTCTTTTACTTGCTCTTTTAATGTGCACTTACATTTTTCTGCACGAAATCAGGGAACCTCACAAAAAAGGGAAAGAGGAACTTAAGCCTCTTACCATCAATGAAATCACCCGACTCATATGGGGACTCTGGGCCCCCCTGCTTCTTATCGGCGCGGTGCTTTTATCTATCTATGTAGGCATAGCAACGCCTACGGAATCTGCTGCCATAGGCGTTTTCGGGGCATATCTGATTGCATTTTTTAAATACAGGAATATGGACTGGCAGACCTTTACGGGAACATTGCAACGGGCAGCCAAGGTAACTTCAACAATTCTTATTATTCTTGTTGGAGCATCGATTTTTACCCAGTTTTTAAACCTGCTAAGGGTTCCGGATGCTTGTGCCAACTTTGTAGTTTCCATAGATATTTCTCCATGGGTAACAATGCTCATGGTACAGCTTATGCTGCTTTTTCTGGGCATGTTTATTGACGGAGCATCTATGGTGCTGATCACAACGCCTATCCTGCTTCCCACCATGCATGCCTTGCACTGGGATCCGATCTGGTTCGGGGTTTTGATGATCACCAATATCGAAATAGCAGTGATAACTCCACCTGTCGGTTTAAACCTGTATACTCTTGCCAGCATTACTAAAGAAGTTGATATGGAGACAATTTTAAAAGGGACTTTACCATACGTGATCGTTGAGTTTGTCGGACTGCTTATACTGATATTTTTCCCGCAGATCAGTTTATGGCTGCCTAATCTAATGCAATAGAGAGGACGGATAGAGAGGACGGATACTGCACTTTAGCATGATTGATATTTCCAAAGATAAAAACATCAGGATTTATGCTTGGGCAATGTTAGCAATTCTTTTTGCAGCTCAGCTTGTAATGTCTGCCGGAACGTATGCCTGGGGGCCTTTAGCTCCTTTTTTTAGAACAGAATTCGGTGTCAGCCGCACCGAAATAGGCATCTTAACCTCTGCGCTTTATATTGTGGCAGCTACAGTGTCGATCCCGTCAGGCATTCTTGTTGACAAACTTGGAGCGCGTGCAATGCTTCTTTTTTCTTTATTTGTGATGGGCTTTGCTTTTATTATGATGCCGATTGTAGGATCATTTGTTTTGATTGCCCTATGCGCTGCTATCGGCGGTTTGGGTTATGGGTCAATTAATCAGGCCACGACCAAAGGTATTATGCTTTGGTTTAACAGCAGGACCAGAGCTACAGCAATGGGAATCAAAAAAACCGGGGTTACTATAGGCGGTGGTTTGGCGGCAGCCTTAATCCCTGTGATTGCGATGCGGTACAACTGGCAGGCTTGTCTTTTTATAATAGGCGGCTCCATCCTGACAGTGGCTTTCATTGCATTTTTTTATAAAGAGCAGCTTGACACGGATCAAAGTTCCGTCGTTAAAATAAAAAAAAATATCAGACCAAAAAACATGATTTTAACACTTGTCTCTAACCCGGTTTTATTGAGTGTTATTATAATTCTTCCTTTTATATCATTTTGCCAGACAAGTTTTGTTACTTTTCTGGTGCTTTACCTGCATGAAGAACTTGATTTTTCAGTACAAATAGCGGGGATTTGTATGACCATAGCAATGGTCGCCGGTACTGCCGGCCGGATTGTATGGGGCATGCTAAGCGACAGGATGTTTAATGGCGGCCGGATAGCGCCGCTGTTAATTATATCGTTAATCAGCGCTGCTTCAGTTTTTTGTTTTGCAATTTTATCAAAGAATGTTCCTTTATATGTATTTTTTATTTTATCCGGAGTGATGGGATTTGCACTGATAGGATGGAATGCAGTAATAATGATCCTGGCGGCCGAGCTTGCCGGTCCTGAACTGGCCGGCTCATCCCTTGGAATTATCGCTACCGCAGGGTGGGCAGGCATGGTAACGGGCGGTCCTGTTTTTGGTTTTATTACGGACAGGTTTAATTATTTCGCAGGCTGGATGTTGGTAACGTTGGTTTTATTAATCAGCGCCGCTGGTTTTATTTTTATTTATTTTTATGTTCATGAGAAAAAAAGAGTAATTGCTCACGTTGAAGGATAAGATGGAAAAAGGAATCATCAGGGATGACAAGGGATATGTGAGTACGATTATATTTAACCGTCCCGAAAAAAGGAATGCTTTGAATGCAGATGCTCTTTTCCTTTTTGGCGATACTCTTAAAGAGATTGAAAAAGAGAATAAAGCCAGGGTGATTGTTTTAAGAGGAGCAGGAAACAATGTTTTTACATCAGGGGTTGACCTGGCAGGTGGAAAAAAAGAGTTTAATAGGACGATTGAAGGCCTTGACTATTCTCTCAACAGCCTGATGGAGTATCCTATGCCGGTAATTGCCATGATTTGCGGCCCTGCTATTGGAGCGGGTCTGGATTTTGCGGTGATTTCGGATTTTCGTATATCTGCCGATAATGCCAGTTTCGGCGCTCCCCTGGTCAGGTTGGGACGGACTTACTATTACACGGCAATAGAGCGTTTAACCCGGCTTGTCGGTCTGGCCGGTTCCAAAGAGATGCTGCTTACCGGAAAACTTATCGATGCGGCCAGAGCCGAAGAGTTAGGTCTTGTAAACAGGGTGGTAAGCCTGGATGAGATTGAATCCGTTATATTTGATCTGGCCGTCGAACTTTCTGGAAAGACTGCTCCAATGGCAGTTAAAGTTACCAAATACACAATCAGGAAACTATTCGAAAAGACCTCTATAAATTTTGAATTGGGTAATGAGCTTCACAAGTTAGTGGAAGATATTAACAAGAGTGAGGATGCAGAGGAAGGAATTAATGCCAGGCTGGAGAAAAGGAAACCGGTTTTTAAAGGGAGATAATAATAATGGGGAATAACGATCAATTTGAAGTCAACACCGCCAGGGATGCGCTCTCCTTGTTAACCATTAAAATGTATGACAAATTCGGCAAAGAAGCGCTATTGGAAATTGAAGAAGTGTGGTATAAGCTCGGTCTATCCATCGGTAAAAAGATGAAAAAGAGCCTGTCGGAAAACGGTCTTGGGGCTGTGGGACAACTTTTTGTAGATTCAGGACGAAAGCGCGGAACCAAAATAGATATCATTGAACTGACCGATCAAAAATTTCATATTAAAGGATACAGTTGCGGTCTAGGCTTAAAAGGGAAGGGCAGGGAACTTTGCAAGGCTGCCATGGGTTGTGATCGAGGTATTTTTGAGGCTGCTGCCGGCGTACCGGTCAAGCTGAAAATTGATAAAACCGTGGCTGATAATGATGATTTTTGTGAGGTTATCATTGAACAGACCTCGTAATTTATTTAGGATGTAAAGGTGTTTTTATTGTAATAACAACGCACTACATAATAATTGGACATTAAGCTTTTAGGTATTAGCTGTTAGCGGTTAGCTTACTTGTTGAATTTATAGTAATTTAGCTAA